>JAPPNM010000048.1 GCA_028873825.1 Gemmatimonadota bacterium
TCCCTATGGTGACAAGATCACTATGGAAAGTAGAAGTGCCAAGGCCCTGATATCATTGATACCAGGGCCTTGGCACTCTCCATAGTTAAACTCGTTTGAGACCTCCCAGCATGGCCATGAGCGGATCGGATGGGCGCTTGAAGTTGCCTTTCCGGAGCTGAGGCGGAACCCTGGCTGCAAGCACCCGCAGTCGTTCGATCGGATCTCCACGCACGTACGTCTCGGTAGACCTCAGACTGGCATGTCCCAAGTACATCGACACCTTCCGAAGGTCATTGTCCACTGCATCCAGAGTGTGCAGAGCGCAGGAATGCCGGAGGACGTGCGGGCTCACCTGCTTCCCGACCAGCGACGGCACTGTTCGGCTTGCCGTGGTGACGTGAACTTCCAGGCGATGCGCGAAGCCATGCCGGGTCATTCCCCTGCCGCGGCTGTTCAGGAACAGGTGCTGATCCGGGCCGTTCTGTCGGATCGCGAGCCACTCTCTCAACAGGGGTTTCGCGATTCCCCACATCGGAAGCACACGCTCTCGCCGTCCTTTTCCCACTACGTGAACGGTTTCCAGGTTGTGCCCGAGATCTTCCAACTTCAGTCCCACGAGCTCCGACACCCTCAGTCCCGCAGCATAGGTCAGCAAGAGCATCGCACGATCCCGTACACCGTTGGCCGTTCTGGTGTCGGGCGCGTTCAGGATGGCCTGTACTTCCTCAAGGGCGAGGGATTTGACTACACCTCTGTCGAACCGCTTCTCTGGAATCGCGTGGACCTGTTGTGCAAGTTCGAGGCAAGCGGGAACTCTGAACTCCAGGTAGCGGAAGAACGACTTGATCGCCACCAGCCGGAGATTTCGGGTGCGAACGGAGTTGTCCCGCTCCTTCTCCAGTCCATCCAGGAAGTCCAGGATCAGCGGGACGGTCAACTGCTCGACCATCAACCGGACCGGGCGTGTCTTCAGCCTCTTCGCGGCAAAGGCGACGAAGTACTCGAACGCCAGGGAGTAACTCGCCATGGTATGCGGACTGACTCGCTGGTCGCGCAGCAAGTGTTCGTTGAGGAACTTCGACAGGTTGGGCGCCAGGCTGGTCATAGCGAGGCCCTCCCCGTGTATGCTTCCTCGGCTGCACCGGCAACGGACTTGAGCAGAGCGGGCGTTGCTTCGAGGTACCAGTAGGTGTTCGCAACGGAACCATGACCGAGGTAGGTGCTCAAAGCCAGCATGTGCCTGTTGACGCTGTCGCGATCGGGGAGGCTTGCCCGCTCGAGCGCTCTTACCGCGAACGTGTGACGGAGGCTGTGGAGACAAGGGCCGCGCTCTTCCGTTTTCCCCCTGAGGCCGGTTCGTCGGGCCAGTTTGACGAACATCGTGGAAAGGTAATTCCGTGTCGGAGGCTTGCCCGTCCAGAGAATGAGCAAGTGGTTGTCCGCGCCGCCGTGGCGGTTCCGCATCTCAAGATAGCGATTGAGCGCTTCCCGCACGGTGTCGTGCAACACGACAAGGCGGCTCTTGCGGTACTTGGTCTGGCGAATGAGCAATCCTTCAGGAAGGATGTCGGTCAACCGCAACGAAACTGCCTCCGAGCGCCGCAGTCCCGTCGCCGCCATCAGCCCGATCACGAAGCGGAAGGTATGAGGCGTGATCGTCCCTGCCGGTGGGAGCGAAAGGGCTGCCTCCATCAACCGCTCGATGTCGGCCGGCGTAAGGAGGTATGGAGTCGGCCGAACTCTCTGTGGGCGGCCAAAGGCATGCCGCGGCGGCACCTCGTGACGTTCGTCCTCCGCCCGCAGCCACAGGGCGAAGTCCCGAAGTTGTCGCAGCTTCTCCTTGGCAAAGTGGATGGAACTGGTTTTCGCCGACCACTCGATTACTCGAGCGTTCAGCATGAACTGATCGCCATGCTCTGCGGCGTATCGCGCGTACGCTCGCACAACCCAGCCTTGAGAGCGATACCTGAAGCCGACATGGCGTTTCAGCCCGACGTAGCGTTCCGCATGTTCGACCATGGTCATCGGACACCTCCCATCCATGGCTGCGCCACCTGTTGCAGCATGGGCAGGTCGACCTTGGCGTAGATCTGCGTGGTGCTGGATGTCTCATGTCGAAGCAGGGCGCCGACCGTCTCCAGGGACGCGCCCGACCGCAGGAGGTGGGTCGCCGCCGAATGCCGGAAGACGTGTGCGCCTCGTCCGTTTGGGCTATCGACTCCGGCCCGTTTCAGCGCGTAATGCACCAATCCGGAGATTGCAGTGGAATGTGCGAAGGGCCGGTGGGGGGCACGTGAACGGAGAAAAACTGTTTGTTCCGGCACCCGAGGACGCGCCGTCTCAATGTAGGCCAGCAATGCGTCGCCGACGTCTTGGGGAAGGGGGAGGCGTACGGAACGCCTCGATTTGCCCCGAAGATGGAGTTCTGCATCGGTCCAGTCGATGTCGTTCAGTTGGAGGAAACGAACGTCGCCTGCACGAAGGGCGAGTCTTGCGAGAAGCAGAAGGATCGCGCGATTGCGAATGTCGACCGGCCAGCCGCGGTTGCAGGAAGCGATCACCTTCTCGATGTCTTCCATGGGAAGGTAGCGCGGCAGGGTGCCCAAGCTCCACAGTGCCGCTCTTGGAACGGCTCCGACAAGGGACGCTGGACAATCACCGGTCGAAGACAGGAACCTCAGGTACATCCGCATGGCGGACGTCAACGCTTGCGCACGTGCTGCCGAGGCATTGGCGAACCGGCGGAGCAGAACCTGCCTGACAAGCGCGGCATCGTACTTGGTCGGGTCGTCGCCAAGGTCCGCAACGAGTACGGTAACGTCTCGGTCACGGTTTTTAATTGTGGTTTCAACGACTCCGCGGTGCTGTCGCAGCCAGGTGTGGAAACGTCGCAGGTTGGGATTCAGCGTCTTTTTTTGCACAGGGAGTGCGTCCGGAACCGTTCCGCGCTCCGCAAGGAACCTTACAAACTTCTTGATCGCAAAAACGGTGTCGGCGCCTGCCCTCGAGTTCTTGAGGCCTCTGAAGATGCCGGGACATAGGCAGTCATGCTCAAAGTAGCGTTCCAGCACCTCTCGCGTGAGAGCCTTCATCGGAATGCGGGATAGATGGAGCCATTTGAGAAGATGGCGCGCACGACCGCCATAGGCCGCGAGCATGTCCGGCGTGTGCCCCTGCGCAGAGGCCCATTGCTGGAACTCTTCCACGAGTCGGTATCCCTGCTGAAGTTCCGCAGGGTGGCGAGCGCGGCCGGAGTTCTCGAGAAAACGAACAAAACGATGAACCCGAGACAATGTCTTTCGCGGAGGCGGGACATGCTGCTTGTAGAGACCACTGCGCCCCTCACTTGGTGGGCACGTGCAGTCATGGTCTCGGAACCGACGAATTGCAGCATCGTCGACCGCGCTTGACTGGATCCCTTCAATTTCCAGCCAGACGAGAAAGTGCCTGGCCGCACCCAGGCGTTTGGCAACTGTCCCGGCCGAGCGCTTCTCCTGAATCAGCTCTGTTTTGAACCCTGCTAGGCACTCCGCGGACTCCGGTCTGAGCGCCCTGGCCGGCAAACGGAGCTTGGTCTCTGGTTGCATGTCGATCTCCTTTCCGAATCGAAATGAGTGGAAGGAGACCACACCACTATGGAAAGGACCATTGCCCGGAAGTCCCGTGATGTCAGGGCCTTGGCACTTCTACTTTCCATAGTGATCTTGTCACCATAGGGACCT
>JAPPNM010000138.1 GCA_028873825.1 Gemmatimonadota bacterium
TAGCCGTAGGGGAACCTGCGGCTGGATCACCTCCTTTCTGGAGTTTCGAGTAGGTTCGGTCCTTCGGGGCCGCTCCGAAAGAATCTCGATGTCTACCCGTCCGCTTCTCACGACCCCGGATTGTCTCGTAGGTTGTTCCGGATTCCCCCGCCGACGGGAGGGAGACGCGCCTCGGGCGCCGGGCCGGTTCTTCCGAATGGACACAGAACAGCGACCGGATTCCGCCGGACCGGCGGGGGAGACCAGGGCCGGGCACGTGGTGCTCGCCGGGCTTCCGAACGCCGGGAAGTCGACGCTCCTGAACGCGCTGGTGGGCGAACATCTGAGCATCGTAACCGCCCGGGCGCAGACCACCTGGCAGCGCGTGGCCGGGATCCGCACCGAAGGCGCCGCCCAGATGGTGTTCGTGGACACCCCGGGAATAGTCGCGAGCCGGCAGCTCTTCCACCGTTCCATGATGGCCGAGGCGGAGCTTGCGCGCCGCGAGGCGGATGTGGCGGTGGGCGTGGTGGACGGAACGGGACGGCCGTCGCCGGCGCAGCTGGACGCGCTCGCGGGCTTTCTGGGCAGGTGCGGGTGCGCGGCGGCGTTCGCCGTGAACAAGTCCGACCGCCCGGGCTTCGATCCCGGGCGCGCCGGCCTCGCGGAGCGGTGGCCGGAGCTGCCGGCCTTCGTCGTGTCGGCGCGCGCGGGAACGGGCCTGGGTCCCCTCCTGCGCTTCGTGCGCTCGAAACTGCCCGCCGGACCGTTCCCGTATCCCGAGGACGACCTCGCCACGGCGCCCACCCGGTTCTTCGTTCAGGAGATGGTGCGCGAGACGGTATTCGAGAACTTCCGCCAGGAGATACCGTATTCGGTGGCGGTACGCGTGGAGGAGTTCCGCGAAGACGAGGATCCCGTCTATGTCGCCGTCGCGCTGTACGTAGAGCGCAAGTCCCAGAAGGGGATGCTGATCGGGAAGGGCGGGGCGGGGATTCGGGCCGTCGGGGTCGGCGCGCGCGCCAGGATCGAGCGTTTGCTGGGGCGAAGGGTGTATATTGACCTGTGGGTGAGGGTGTGGCAAGGGTGGAAACGGAAGAGGGAGGGGCTCATGGCGCTGGGATACAAGGTGCCCGATGACGACCGCTGACCTCGTGCGGCAGGGCGCGGTTTCGGCATCCCGCGGCCCGGCGGTTCGCCGCTCCCGGCGCTCGAGGGGATTCGTCCGCGGACTGGCGGCGCTGACGGGACTGTTCGCGACATTGGCGCCGGGAGGCGGCCGGGCGCAGGAGTTGCCCGACTCGAGCGAAGTCCCGGAGGGGGCCGTCTTCCTGCTTCTGCCGGTGGGCGCGCACGGGGTCGGGATGGGTCGCGCGATGACCGCGCTCCACAGCGAGGAGGCGGCGTTCTGGAACCCGGCGGGCCTGGCCGGGCAGTCCGAACGCCGGACCATGGTGTACAGCGGAGAGCAGCTGGGGCCGGTGATCGCGTTGAACATGCTGTATCCCTGGTCGCGAGTGGGAACCTTGGGACTCTCCTACTTCCTCCTCGACATCGGCGACCAGGAGATCAAAGGCCACGACGACACCGTTCTGGGCTCGATCACGACGCGCAACCACCTCGGCATCGCCAGCTTCGCCACCTCCTTGCCCGGTGGGATACAGGTGGGCGTCAACGTGAAGACGGTGCAGCACAGGGTGGGTTGCCGGGGCCAGTGCGAGGACCTGGCGAGCACTCGTTCGGCCTACGCCGCGGACGTGGGGGTGCAGGTCCAGCCCTTCAAGGAGCTGCCGCTTCGTTTCGGCTGGATGTTGGCGCACGCCGGCACCGAATTCCGGACCCGGAACGAGGACCGCTCCGACCCGCTGCCGACCCGCGTCCGGTTCGCGATCGCATACGAGGTTCTGCATCGTTTCGTGGACGACGGGACGATGGATCTGTGGGTCGCCGTGGAAGCGGAGGACCGCGCGCGCGACCCGGGCTCCCCGGCCGTGCACGTGGGGCTGAACTTCTCGGCCGCGGGCATGGTCGACGTACGGGCGGGCTACGTGCACGTGCGGGCCGGCTATGCGGAGGGGCAGCTCGACGGCGCGACCGTCGGTCTGGGTTTCCGCTTCGACCGCTTCGACCTGAATCTGGCCAAGTACCTCGAGCGTTCGATCGTCACCGGGGAGGGACAGCCGGTACACGTCTCGCTCGGCGTGTCGTTCTGACGGGGGGCCGGTCGCGGGAAGGCGGACCCGGGCGCGGTTGCGCAGCGACGCTTCGGCCGCCACCCGGCGGCCGTCCGCGACACGCTTCCGCGGGCGCGGGGGTTCCGCGCCGCGCCGGGGCTTCCCTATGTTTGGGAGCGCGATATCTTCTCCGCTCTTCCCGGTTCACTCTTCCACGCGGGCGCCGCAACCTCCATGGCCACAGTTCAGGAAGCACCCCGGCGGCTTCGGGCCGCCATCCGTCGGATCGAGGAACTCCGGGGGTATCTTTGACATAGACGCCCGCGGCAGGCAGCTCGCGGCTCTCGACCGAAGGATGGCCGGACGGAGCTTCTGGGATGATCGCGGAAAGGCGCGCCGCATCATAGGCGAAGCCAACCGTCTCAAGGGCTGGGTGGAGCCATGGAGGGCGCTCCGGGCGAAGGCCGAGGAGCTCGGCGAACTGAGTGAACTCCTGGCGGAGGATGAAGACCCGGATCTGAAGGAGGAGTGGCGGGAGGAGCTTCTCGCGTTGGAGGAGGATGTCGGCCGGCTGGAGCTGAGGACCATGCTGCAGGGGGACGACGATCACCGGGAAGCCATGCTGACCATTCATCCGGGGGCGGGGGGACTCGAGTCCCAGGACTGGGCCGAGATGCTGTCCCGCATGTACATGCGCTGGGCGGAGCGGCGGGGGTTCGGCATCGAAGTGCTGGATCTCCAGCCTGCTGAAGAAGCCGGGATCAAGAGCGTGACGATCGAGATCACCGGCGACCACGCCTACGGATACCTCCGCGCCGAGAAGGGCGTTCACCGTCTGGTCCGGATCTCCCCCTTCGACTCGCAGTCCCGCAGGCACACGTCCTTCGCCTCCGTCTTCGTCTACCCCGTGCTGGACGACGAAATCGAGATCGAGATCGACGAATCCGACCTGCGCGTCGACACCTTTCGCGCCTCCGGAGCGGGCGGGCAGCACGTCAACAAGACCGATTCGGCCATACGCATCACCCACGAGCCGACGGGAATCGTCGTGTCGTGCCAGCAGGAACGGTCGCAGCACAAGAACCGCTCCACGGCGATGAAGATGCTCGGGGCCGCGCTCTACCAGCGGGCGCTCGAGGCGAAGGAGGAGGAAAGGCGGGCGCTCGAATCGTCCAAGACCGAGATCGCCTGGGGGAACCAGATCCGCTCCTACGTCTTCGCCCCGTACACCATGGTCAACGACCACCGTACTGGGGTGAAGAAGGGCGACGTGAGCGCCGTGATGGACGGCGCCTTGGACCCCTTCATCGAGGCCTATCTGAAGAAGTTCGGCGGGGCACGGGTGGCCTAGCAGTCCGTGGACAGAATCCCCCCGGCATTCGAGCGGCGACGCATCCGCGCTGGCCGCTTCGCTTCGCCTGTCCACAATGTAAAGTATACATTACACTATGTAATGTCCGCTATACACTTTGCCACTCCGAGGCTGCGCTCTGCGTTGCTCCTCGGGCGAATAGCGCTGCTATTCCCCCTTCGT
>JAPPNM010000016.1 GCA_028873825.1 Gemmatimonadota bacterium
GGAGGCGGTGGCGTGATCGCCCGCCCACCCGTCGCCGCGGCAAAACCCGGGACACTGGCATGTCGAAATGGGACAGGCCACCGGCTGCGCGATGGTGGCAGGCGGGGGTCTCGTGCGCGTATTCTCCATGGCGGTTCGCGGAGGAGCGATCGCACGTTGACGGTACACGGAGAGGAGCAGGAGGAATGACGAATTCGCGTTGGTGCGCGCCCAATCGTCTCGCGGCGGCTGCCGTCCTGGCGATCGCGGGCGCCGCCGCGGGGCCGGTCGCCGGCCAGCGGGACATGTCGCAGGTGGAGATCCGGACCATCGAGCTGGAGAGCGACCTCTTCATGCTGATGGGACGGGGCGGCAACATCGGGTTGTCGGTGGGCGACGACGGAGCCCTTCTGGTCGACGACCAGTTCGCGCCGCTGACCGACAGGATCCTGGCCGCCGTGGCGGCGGTGACCGACCGGCCGATCCGGTGGGTTCTCAACACCCATTGGCACGGCGACCACACGGGGGGGAACGAGAACCTCGGCGAGGCCGGCGCCATGATCGTCGCGCACGAGAACGTGTACCGGCGCATGAACCCGGCCGAGTTCGCGGAACTGGTTGGCCGTTCGCGCCAGGCGCCGCGGGCGGCCCTGCCCGTCGTCACCTTCGACGACGGCGTCCGCTTCCACTGGAACGGGCGCCACATCCGGGTCACGCACATCGGGAAGGCCCACACCGACGGCGACGCGATCGTCCACTTTCCCCGGGCCAACGTCTTCCACATGGGCGACACCTTCTTCAACGGCCGCTACCCCTTCGTGGACGTGGAGAGCGGGGGCGCGATCGACGGGGTGATCGCGGCGGCCAACTTCGTCTTGGAGCGTTCGAGCGAGGGGACGCGGATCATTCCGGGCCACGGCGATCTGGCCTCGCCCGCGGACCTGCGGGCCTATCGCGACATGCTGGAGACGGTGCGGCTGCGAGTCGCGGGGCTGGTGGCCAACGGCCGCACGGAGGACCAGGTCGTGGCCTCGGCGCCGACCGCCGATCTGGACGCCGCCTGGGGGGACGATCCCGAACGCTTCGTGCGGGCGGTGTACCGCAGCCTCGCGGGATCGTAGCGGGGTGGCGCGGGGGAGGCTCGCGACGACGGGCCGGCCGGGGGAGTCCCTTCGTTCTTGGGGATCATATACGTGGCTTGGCAGGCCGTACAGGTTCCGCTAAATTGCTGTTCACGGTCAGCGGGAGTAATCGAATGAGTAATAATAGGCCGGTGAGAAGTGACCTTGGCCGCTGTCGTGCAGGAATGGCAGAACTGTTGGCGAAGGCCGTGGAGACAACGCGCGCCCTGGAACAGCGGTTGGGCGTGACCGGGGGTTGGCCTGAAGCCAGCGCCCGCACCGACTTCAGTGCCGATCCCGCCACCGCGATTCGGATTTCCGGCGCGCTGTTGCTTCGCAAGGCGAGGATACACACGGTCGCCGTTCTCCGAGCCAACGAGACCAGCAACCTGCACTCGCTCGCTGTCCAGATGAGGCCGGTTCTCGAATGTGCCGGGCAGGTCGTATTCCTGTTCCAGAACACGATCATCGCGCCGGATCTGCTGATGTTGCGGGAGCGAGCTGCGGAAGTGGTCGGCGACCTCCAAGTCGTTTACTAGCAGGCCGTGGATAAGGGCTCTCGGGGGGAGGTCGCTTGTGCGTGGCGAACGCGGTGCACAAGCGGGCCGGGTTGTGCAGGAATGGCGGATTTGGGCGTCTGCGGCTCGGATTTGCGGCTGTGACGGCTGTAATGGCCGACAGGAGCCGGAAAACGGCTGTGGAACGGCGAATAAAAGACGAAGCGGCGTCGGCGGCGCGGGCCGCGAGTTCGGCCTGCGCCCAAGCCAGACCCTGGAGGGCGCGCGGGGTGCCGAAGCCGCACCGCCTCCGCATCAGCAGCCCGAGATTGAAGGCCGCCGCCTGGACGAGCATCCGTTTTCGAATCTCCTCCTGCCCGCGGATGTGGACCCGCCGCATACCTCCGGTCTCCAGCATGTGCGCGAACGCCCGCTCCACCTTCTCCCCGCGCCGGCGCAGCAGCCGCTTCCCCCGGTCGCCCCGGATCCGCCGGCGGTTGGCGTAGACCGCCTTCTGCGCGTCCCGCTTCCCCTTCCACTTGCGGCGGCCCCGGTTGGGCTCGCTCACGTAGCTTCGCTTCCCCCGCTCCTTCACTTCCGTCATGGTCCTGTTCGAGTGGTAGCCCTTGTCGGCGACCACCTCCTTCGCCTCGACCCCCACCTCCGCCAGCCGCTCCTCCGCCTCGTCCAGCGTCACCGCCAGCGACGCCGTGTCGCCGCCGTCCATCGTCTGCACGGTCGCGGCGACCACCGCTCCGGTCTCCATGTCCACCGCCTGCTCCAGCTTGTGCGCCAAGCGGGTCCGGCCGTCCTTCATCTTCGTGATCCGGGCCTCCGGGTCGTGCGGATGCTCGCAGTCCTTGTTCGAGCCCTTGTTCGGGCGCTTCCGGTCCAGCTTCGCCAGATCCTCCCGCGTCGGCGTCTCGATCCCCGAGGCCGCCGCCAGCTGCTCCAGCCACTCCTCGTACTCCGTCCCGTCGTCGCGCCGCACGATCGTGCGCATAGCCGCGTTGGGCCTCCAGCGTCGTCGCGTCCACGCCCAGCGTTCTGCCGCTCAGCAGCCCCGACTCCCTCAGCCGCTCGAGCACGAAGCCGAAGACCGCCCCGTGCGCCTCCACGCTCAACCGCTTCCGCGTCTTCGAGAGCGTCGAGTGCTCCGGCGGGTTCCCCGCCAGCCCGCATCCCAGAAACTCGCGCGGCGAAAACGAGTCCGCGCAACGCCACGCGATCCCCCGCTCCGAACCCAGCCCCTCCAGATACCCCACCATCAGCATCCTGAAGTACACGCCGGGCGGAACCCCAGGGCGGCCCCGGTTGCCCGAGTAGAACTCCGCGCACTGCTCTTCCGCGAACTCGTCGAACCCGTGCTCCTCCAGCAGCCCGTTCAGCGCCCGGTAGAACGGGTTGTCGAGCGCCCGGATGTCGCTGGCCGCCACGAACAACTCCTGCTGAGGAGCCCTGCGCCGCCTCCCGATAGCCATCGCCGTCTCCGTTGGCCGAAGTTCCAGTGTGCCTGTAATTTAACCCGTCTACAAAGGCACAGCCAGGCTCGACTTTATCCACGGGCTGCTAGGGATCGCGTTTTCATCGTATACTGAAAATACAGATTGTGATGAAAATGTTTCAAGGGCACGCGGGAATCACGCTGTCAAAGGTGATGTCGAGCGAAGAGGACGACTTGGGGAGGGGCCCAAAGCTTCTTACGCGGCTACGCGGTGAAGTTCGGAGCGCTGTTTCCGATAGGTGCAGGCGGTGGTGGAATCACACTTACTGCTAGCCTGATGGACAAGGGAAGCAGGGCCAGCGAGGGGTGGACTTACCGCCTCCATGGCCCTTCGTTACATCGAACTTGCCGTCATGGGCGTGGATCCGTCCAGGCTTTCGGACGCTGTGCTCATGCCAAACGCTCCTCGCCGGCCCGCCGCCGTTGCCGGACGGCATTCGCCCACCGACCGCGGCTGCGACGTCCGTCGGCCGCGCTTCCGGGCTCTCCACAAGATAAATGATGCCGTGACCGGGGCCATCCGTTCCGTCTTGACTCGCGAATAAGGAATACACAAGGACCTCGGCGGGAGAGGACGGCG
>JAPPNM010000161.1 GCA_028873825.1 Gemmatimonadota bacterium
GCGGCCAGCGCGGATGCATCGCCGTTCGAATGCCGGGGGGATTTTGTCCACGGGCCGCTCGACACGTATCGTGGCTGGCGGGCCCGGCCGTAGCGCTGGGGCTGTTCTCCACGATTCCCTTCACCGCCGCGGCCCAGGGCCGCGCCGGCCTGTTCGGCGATTCGCTCCCGTTGATTCCGCGCGCGGTCGCGGACGTTCCCTTCGGCCCGGGCGAGGAACTGAGGTACAAGGTCAAGTACGGAATCCTCGGGGTCGGCGAAGCCCGGATGGACATTGCCGGAATCGATACCCTCCACGGCCATCCGACGTACGCGGCCGCGTTGCACGTCAAGGCAAGCGCGGCGTGGTACGACATCGATCACAAGCTGTCCAGCTGGATCGACACGGAAACGCTGGCGTCCAGGCGCTTCGTGAACGACCAGCGGGCCCGGGAGAGATACCGGGAGTTCGAGATCTTCCCCGAGGAGCGCCGCGTCCGCCGGGTGGACCACGACACCACCTGGGCGATCTCCACGGCCGAGCCGCTCGACGACATCGCCTTCGTCTACCTGGCGCGGACGCTCCCGCTGGAGGTCGGGCAGACCTACGAATACAACCGGTACTTCAAGGAAGAGCGCAATCCGATCGTCCTGAAGGTGGTGAGAAGGGACAGGCGGGAGGTGGGGGCGGGCGTCTTCAACACTATCGTGCTGCAGCCCGTCATTCCCGAAAGCGGCTTCTTTTCGGAGGGCGGGGACGCCGAGATCCACCTCTCCGACGACGAACGGCGGCTGCTGGTGTACATGAAGGTGGAGGGACCCTATCTGCCGTTCGACATCACGATGCACCTGGAGGAGGTGCGGCCGGGCGTACCCCTGGCGACCGGGGCCGGAGCGGCCGAGGAGAGGGACGACGGCGAGTCTTCCGCGCCGGGTGCGGCGAAGAGTCCGTCCCGTCTCCCGATCCGGGGACTTCCGGGCTGAGGTCCGGCCGGCGATCCCGGCCCGGACGACGACGGCGGGTCGTCCTCCGGCGCCGCGTGCTGAGAGGTCGCGTCCCGAGGCCGCACAGGAGGGGTGCGCGTATGTGGGGGGCATGGGTGCTCGCGCTGGGCTTCTTCTGGCTGGCGCGGCCGGACGACGTCTCGCTCTGCGCCGGGGGCGCGGTCGTGCTCGCCGGGCTGCTCATTCGCGGATGGGCGGCGGGCGTCCTGGAGAAGAACCGCGAGCTCGCCGTGTCGGGTCCGTACGCCTTCACCCGCAACCCGCTCTACCTGGGCAGTTTCGTCATCGGGGCGGGCGCGGTGGTCGCCGGTGGCCGGCCGTGGATCGGTGCGGTCTTCCTGGTATTCTACGCCTGGGTCTACAGGGAGGCGATGGCGCGCGAGAAGGGCGCCCTGGAGGCCCGCTTCGGCCCGGGCTACAGCGACTATCGCAGTGCCGTCCCCGCCTTGCTGCCCAGGTTGACGCCGTACCGCCCGCCCGGGGAAGCCTGTCGCGGGGCGACGCGCTTCTCGGTTGCCCGCTACGTGGACAACCGGGAGTGGGAGGCCGCCCTCGGGGCCGTTGCCGCGATGGGCTTCCTCGCCCTGAAGGCGATGGGGTGGCAGTTCGGCTGAACCAGCCTTCCCAACGGCCCGCGGACGGAACGCCCGCGGCATTCGACCGGCGGCGCACCCGCACCGGACCGCATTCGCCCGCTCGCTGACTTCCGTCCGGGGCCGGGGAGCTGCGGGCGGTGGGCACGACGCGCCCGCATCGGACCGCATTCGCCCGCTCGCGCGACTTCCGGAGCGCTCACGGCGGACCGTCGCCCGCGGAATCCTCCTCTCGGACCTTCACCAGGGACAAGGTCGGTCCCGGCATGACATGGCCTTTGCACTTCACCTCGAATTCGTATCGCCCTGGGGTGGGGAAGACCACGTTTTCCAGCGGCATGACGAGAGGGGTCCTGGGAGGAGGCCGGCCGGCTGGCGCGGGTGTCACTTCGGATTCGCCCTCGACAGTCAGCGAGGGTCGTCCTTCGGGGTCGCGGAGGTCGATGCGGAAGGCGTGGCGGCCTTCGTCGCGGCGGTCCCATTCCAGCGTGAGGGCAAGCGTCATGCGGTCCTGGCGGGCGGGGAACCCGGGAGCGTAGAGGTCGTGGAAAACGCCGTGGAGGTCGAGTTTTCCATCGGGTGCGCGGACGGCGCGATCGCATACGGCGGCGGTGAGTATCCTCACGAGTCGCCGCGCCTCCGCGCCTTCCCCCCGCGGTCCGTTCTTGCCATTGCCGATTCTTCCCGTACTTTATGGGCTTCGCCCGCGCGGCAGGGTCGTCGCGCGGAAGGGGGAGCCGGCGCGCTCCCGCCGAGTCGATCAATAACAAGGAGGAGTGGTGGCGAAGCAAGAGCCGATGGACCGGGCGCGGGACGAACTGTTCAGTCACATTCACCGTTGCGGAGTTCTGGAGGCGCACGAAGACGACCAGGACTCGTGGATGACCGAGACCGTCGAATACCTGGCCGAGCGCTACCCGGATCTGGGAACGAAGGAGCTGACCCAGCTCAAGGCGGTCGGGATGCAGTTCTGCAAACCCGTGATCTCCCGGCTCAGGCGCGAGCCCCCTCCCGAGCAGCCCGCGGTGGACGCGGTGGACGAAGAGAGCGGCGAAGCCCTCCTGGGAGCGCCCAGGGAGGCTTGACCGCATGCGGGAGCGACGTTCCACGACCAGCCGACGTAACTTCCTCAGGGCTTCGGCCGGCGCCGCGGTCGGACTGGGGGCGGCCCGGCCGCTGCGAGGCTCGCCGGCGGTCCTGCGAAGCGGGGTCGCTCCGGTCGCCATCGCAAGCGGCAACGGCATGGAGGCCGTGGACACGGCCTTTCGCCTGATGAGCGGGGGCGGCGACACTCTGGATGCCGTGGTGGAGGGGGTTAACGTCGTCGAGCGCGACCCGGACGACACCTCGGTCGGCTTCGGCGGGCTGCCGAATCTGGACGGCGTGGTCCAGCTCGACTCCTCGGTGATGCACGGCCCGAGCCGGGGTGCGGGAGCGGTGGCCTGCCTGGAGGGAATCAAGACGCCCTCCCGGGTCGCCGCGGACGTGATGCGCCACACCGACCACGTGCTCCTGGTGGGGAAGGGCGCCCAGCGGTTCGCCGTCTCGATGGGGCATGCCGTGGAGGATCTGCTCACCGACGGGAGTCGGCGCCGGTGGATCGAGTGGCGCGCGAAGATGAGCGACACCGACGACTACCTGGCGCCGGAGTCGCCGGGGCGGAGGATTCCTCCCTTCGAGGACGATGCGGACCGCGGCGCGGAGATCCTGGACTCCCACGACGGCGTGCGCCCGCAGGGGACGATCAACTGCAACGCGGTCAACCGGGACGGCGACCTCTCCGGAGTGACCACCACCTCCGGGCTGGCCTGGAAGATCCCGGGCCGGGTAGGGGACTCCCCCATCGTTGGCGCGGGGCTTTACGTGGACAACGACGTGGGGGCCTGCGGCTCCACGGGCCGCGGCGAAGCGGTGATCAAGACCTGCGGCTCCCACTCCGTGATCGAGTCGATGCGTTCGGGCATGTCGCCCACGGACGCGTGCCTGGAGGCCCTCCGGCGCGTCGTGACCTTCACGACCGAAGCGCGACTCAGGGACGCTGGCGGGCGCCCGAATTTCAATGTGAACTACTACGCTGTGAACAAGAGAGGCGAATACGGCGGCGCGGCCATCTGGTCCGGCGCGCGCTTCGCCGTGTGCAGCGACGGGGAAAGCCGGCGCGAGGATTCGGCGTACCTGTTCGAGAGGGGGAGTTGAGCGGCACCGGCGCGGGCGGCGGGGAACGGGGCGGGAAGAACCCGAAGGCGCCGGCCGACGGCAGGCCGAAGCCCGTCGGCTTCGGCGTCGAGGAGTTGCCGGAGGTGAAGAAGATGGAGCGCCTCCACTGCTCCGGGCGCCAGGTGCCTTCTCCGATGGGGGGATTCCTGATGGACCTGGGGGTGCGGCGGGAGGCGGACGGAACCAGCACCATCCTCTTCGAGTGCAAGACGTCGGCTCTCCGCTACCAGCTGCCCCTGAGGATCAGTACGTGGAGAGAGAGAAGGAAGGTGAGGATCCAGGCGGAAGAGGGACTGGATCCGCTGTGTCCGCGGGGAGAGCTGGGTCCTCCGCTGGTAAGGCGCGGCAAGGACTTCTTCTGTCCCCGCTGCAGCATCATGTTCGGGAGGGTTCCGTAGTCCGGCCCGGCGTCGCACTCGGGAGGCGACCGGGGAGCGTCGTCCGCGGCCCGCCGGGGGAGTAGCGTCCGTTTGGCCAGAATCGCGCTGATCGGGGGGGACGGGATCGGACCCGAAGTGATCGGGGTGGCGGAGACGGTTCTGGCCGCCGCCGCCGCCGGGCACGGCCTCCAGGTCACCCTGGACCGATGGGATCTGAGCGCGGACCGCTACCTGCGCAGCGGCGTGACGATCACCGACGCGGAGCGCGAACGGCTGACGGGCGAGTACGACGCGGCGCTTGTGGGCGCGTTCGGCGACCCGCGGGTCCCCGACAACGCGCACGCCCGCGACATCCTGCTGGGCTTGCGCTTCTCGGCCGACCTGTACATCAACTTCCGCCCCTGCAGGCTCCTCGTCCCGGACCTCTCCCCGCTGCGGCATCCCGACCCCGGTACCGACATCGTGTTCTTCCGCGAGAACACCGAAGGGCTGTACGCCGGCGTGGGAGGCAGCTTCAAGACCGGAACCGGCGACGAAATCGCGACCGAAACGAGCGTCAACACCCGGAAGGGGGTCGAGCGAATCGTGCGGGCGGCCTTCGAGCACGCGGCACGCACCGGGCGGGGACGGGTCACGCTGGTGGACAAGTCGAACGTGCTCAGGTACGAAGGAGGGCTCTGGCGCCGGGTCTTCGCCGAGGTGGGGGCGGAATTCCCGGACATCGCCCGGGAGGCGGTGTACGTCGACGCCATGGCGATGGACCTCGTGCGGCGCCCCCAGCGCTACGAGGTCGTGGTCACCTCCAATCTCTTCGGCGACATCCTCAGCGACCTCGGAGCGCAGGTGACGGGCGGGCTGGGCCTGGCGCCGTCCGCGAACCTCAACCCGGGCACGTGGGCGCTCTTCGAACCGGTGCACGGGTCGGCGCCGGACATAGCGGGCAGGGGGACGGCGAACCCGCTGGCGGCAGTCGGTTGCGCGAGTCTCGCGTTGAGCCACCTGGGTCTGGACGAGGCCGCGGCGGATGTCGACGAGTGCATCGCGGAGTCGATCCGCGAGGGCGTGACGACTCCGGATCTGGGCGGGGATTCCGCTACGGGGGAGGTTGGGGAGTGGATGGCCGCAAGGCTGTCGGGCTGAGGGGTGCGGGCACGAACCGGAGGCGCCGCCCGGTGTTGCGCCCCGCCGCTCCCGGCGCCCGCTCCGATTCGCCTTCGGCTCGCCGGCGGTCCGCGCCCTCGCGGCTTGAAACCCGCCTTCGCGCGTAGGTAGCTTTCATTCCCTTCGCGACGGCCCTCCGGGGGGCGCAGGGGCGCGGCGGGGGGTGCGGACGGCATGGCGGGGAGGGACTTCCGCGGGGCGGTGCGACGCACGCGGAGGACGAGACGAACAAGTCAGGGAGCGGTGAAACGCCGCGGGAGCGATACATGGGAACCCAGGGCTTCGAAAGGGAAGTCGTCTTTCTCTCGGGGAAGCGAACCCCGTTCGGCACCTTCGGCGGATCGCTGAAGGACTTCAGCGCCACCGATCTGGGGGTGCTGTCGGCGCGGGCGGCGCTCGAGGCCGCGGGAATCGAGCCCGCGCGGGTGGGCCACGTCTTCTACGGCAACGCCCTGCAAACCGCCGCCGACGCCATCTATCTGGCGCGGCACGTCGGCCTGCGCGCCGGGGTGCCCCGGGAGGCCGGGGCCCTCACCGTGAACCGGCTGTGCGGCTCCGGCTTCCAGGCCATCGTGTCGGGCGCGCAGGAGATCCTGCTCGGGGGCGCGGAGGTCGCCCTCTGCGGGGGCGCGGAGTCCATGAGCCAGGCACCCCACGTGATACGGGGCGCGCGCTGGGGGGGACTTCGCCTAGGTCCGGCGGAGAACGGCTTTCAGGACCTGCTCTGGGAGGCTCTTCTCGATTCCCATTGCGGCCTCACCATGGCGCAGACGGCCGAGGAGCTTGCGGAGCGCTACGGCGTGACCCGCGAGGAGGCCGACCGAGTCGCGCTGAACAGCCAGCTCCGGGCCAAGGCGGCCTGGGACGCGGGCCGCTTCGACGCGGAGGTCGAGCCCGTCACCGTGAAGACCCGCAAGGGAGAGTCCCGCTTCGCGATCGACGAGCACATGCGGCCCGGTACGACCATGGAGGCGCTGGGCCGGCTGCGCCCCTACTTCAGGAGGGACGGGCTGGTCACCGCCGGGAACGCGAGCGGGATCGGAGACGGGGCCGCCTCGACGGTGCTGGCCGAACGGAGCTGGGCGGACGCCGCCGGGGCGTCGCCGATCGGTCGCCTGGTGTCGTGGGGGTTCGCGGGCGTCGATCCGCGCATCATGGGGATCGGACCGGCGCCGGCCGCCCGGGCCGCTCTGGCGACCGCCGGGCTCGGGCTGGAGGAGATGGACCTGGTGGAGGTCAACGAGGCCTTCGCGCCCCAGTACAAGGCCGTCGAGAAGGAGCTGGGACTCGACCCCGAGCGCACCAACGTGAACGGCGGCGCGATCGCGATAACGCACCCGCTGGGCGCTTCGGGGGCCAGGATCGCGTTGCACCTTCTGCACGAGCTGCGGCGCCGGGGCGGCCGCTACGGACTGGGGTCGGCCTGTATCGGGGGCGGGCAGGGCGGGGCGGTCGTCGTCGAGGCGTGCTGAGGCGGCGGACGGTCGCGCCGATGAGTTCCCGGGGACGGCTGGCGCGTCGCGACTTCGACAGGGTCATGCGGCGTGCGGCCGAGTTGGCCGCCGAGGATCCGGGGGGCGCGGAGGATACGTTCAGCGACGCCGAGGTGGTGCGTATCGGGCGCGAGGCGGGGCTGCCGGAACAGCATGTGCGACGGGCGCTGGCGGAGCACCGGGCGCGCGGCGGCGGCGGTCGCGCGGTGGGGCGGTGGGCTTGGAGCCTGCAGCTGCTGTTGTGCCGGGACGACGTGTCGGCGAGCCGTGTGATAGAGCGGCCCAGAGCGCGGATTCGACAGGAGCTGGACGAATTCATGGTGGGCGGCCAGCTGCTTCAGAGGGTTCGCCGGAAGGACGACCTGCTCCAGTACCGGCCCGCCGTCGACTGGGTGTCGAGGGTGGCCCGGGCGGCCAGCTTCAGATCCCGGGAGCACTACGTAGCGTCGTCGCGGCTCGTCGAGGTGCGCCTGGAGCGCATGAGTGCGGGATCCACGCTGGTTGACATCCGAATCGATCCGGGAATCGCGGCCAACTACCGGAACTGGTGGGCAATGGCCGCGTGCGTCGTCGGACCGACGACCGGCGTGGCCGTCGGGGCGGGCATGGCGGCTCCCTCGCTGCTGGCCGTGGGGGCGGTACTGGCGGCCGGCGGAGCGGCGGTCCTGCTGTCGACGCTGCTGGTGGCGCTGTTGGCCGCTCCGGGATTTCGTCGCAGACTGGCCGATGTGCGATCCGAGGCCGAAGGGATGCTGGACGGCCTCGAGAGAGAGAACGGACTCGAACCGCCGCCTCCGGCGTGGCGGCGGTGGGTGCGGCGCCACTTCCATGGGGTGGCGCGTGAAATGATGGCGACCGAGCAAGGAGATTCGAATTGGAGATCGAAAAGGTAGGCGTGGCCGGCTGCGGCCTGATGGGGAGCGGCATCGTCGAGGTGTCCGCGAAGGCGGGGTTCGACGTCGTGGTGAGGGAGACCGACGAAGGCGCGTTGGCGGCGGGGAGGGCCAGGGTGTCGAAGTCGCTGGACCGCGCCGTGGCGAAGGGAAAGCTCGACGCGGCGGCGCGCGACGGGGCGCTGGCAAGGATCGCCTACACCACTTCCCTGGACGCCTTCGGCGACCGGGACATGGTGATCGAGGCGATCGTCGAGTCGCTGAGCGCGAAGAACGAGCTCTTCGGCTACCTGGACGGCGTCTGCCCGGAAGGGACCATCTTCGCGTCCAACACGAGCTCGCTCACCGTGACCGACATGGCCGCGGCAACTTCACGCCCGGACCGCTTCGTCGGCCTCCACTTCTTCAACCCCGTGCCGGTCATGAAGCTCGTCGAGGTCGTCAGGACGATCGTCACCAGTCAGGAGACCTTCGATGCCGCACGGGACTTCGCGGAGCGGGTCGGGAAGGTCCCCGTCGCCGCCAGGGACAATTCGGGTTTCGTCGTCAACCTGCTCCTAGTTCCCTACCTGCTCGACGCGATCCGGCAACTGGAACGCGGCGTCGCCACCGTCGAGGACATCGACACGGCGATGACGCTCGGGTGCGGCTACCCCATGGGACCGTTGACGCTCGGCGACTTCGTGGGACTCGACACGCTCCTGCACGTGGCGGAGATCATGTACGACGAGTACCGGGAGGAGCGCTACGCGGCGCCGCCCCTCCTCAAGCGGCTCGTGGCGATGGGGCGGTACGGACGAAAGACGGGGGCGGGCTTCTACGAATGGACCCCCTCGGGACCTGTTGCCCTGAAGACGTGACCGCGGCAGCCCGGCGGTACGCGGCTCGCGGCTCGCGGCTTCCCGGATTCTACCGTCGCGACCGTCGCTGCCGCCTGCGCTCGCGGCGAATCGCCGCCTCCCGTCTCCGTTTCCGCTGCGCGCTCGGCTTCTCGTAGAACCGGCGCTTCCTGAGTTCGGAATAGAGCCCCGAGCGCTGCACCTTGCGCTTGAATCTGCGAAGAGCCCGTTCCAGGCTCTCGTTTTCCTTGACGATGACTTCCAACCGGATCACCCCGCCGTGAGGCGTTGACGTGTCGCCGGGACCGCCGGCGCGTTCGGGATGGACCGAACCGCATCTTCCGGCCCACCGGCCCCGTCCGGAAAGCACCGGGCGGGGAACGAACGCTAACGATAGACCCGGCGCCGGGGTAGTGACAAGGGAGAGCTCGCGCCGCCGCGCCGCGCCCTTGCGCCGGCAGCGCCTGCCGCGTGCTCTTGGCACCCGACGAGAGGGAGAGCTCGCGCCGCCGCGCCGCGCCCTTGCGCCGGCCGTAAACAAATGCTTACTATTTTCGCCCTCCTACTTCCACCGGCTCGCTCCATGGACCCGATGATCACGACGGAAAGCCGCCCCGAGGCGATGGCGGACGTACCGGGGATCTGCGAGCTTCCCCTCACTCGAGCCGTGGTTCAGTACCGCGATGTCCACGAGCTGTATCATCGCGGGGGACGAATCCGGGAGATCGGACTGGCCGTGGTGGTAGCGGGACGTTTCGCGTCGTCGGTACGCGCCATGGACCTCGGTTCGGCGGAGGTGAAGTACCTGAACCTCGCCTCGGAGCTGGTCATTCTCGACTGGGTGTACGACCCCACGCTCGCGCACCTGCGAACCTTGGCCAACGCCGGGGGGGGCGCGAAGACCGCCGGCGATCCCCGGCCCTCCGGGGACCTGCGGCGGTACTGCTTCGACCTAGCATTGCGCGTCCTGGAGCGGAGGGGCTTCTCGCCCCTTACCCGCCCCACGCTGCTCAGGATCGGTTTTCGCGACATCTGCAAGGATCTGGATATGCACGAGAGCACTGCGGTGCGGATCGTCACGGGCGCGGGCGAGGTGACCCGGGTGTACCTCGACTACGACGCCAACGCGCTGGTCTTCCGCCGCACCGGTGCGCGGCCGTGCCCGGCGATGGGGCGCGCGATCCGGGAAGTCTTCCCGAAGTTGCGGGTCCGCGCCGCGGATGCGGCGGGTCCGGACGGCTCCGCGGCGTATCATGTCCGCTTCGGGGTGCCCGTTACCTTCGGGGAACTGAAGACAAGCCTCGTGGCCATGCGGCGCGGACTCGCCCTGCTGGCCGCCCGCTTCGAGCCCGAGAGGTTTCGGTCGGTCCGAAGCTTGACGACGACCTTCGGCGAGCGTGCCACCCTCGACAGAATCGCCTTCCGCGGCGGGGAGGCCGGCGGGTGGAGCACCGCAGGTGGCGGGGGGAGCGACGCATCCGGAACCGGGCCTTCGGAGGCCCGCGCGGTAGTTCACTGAGCTGGCAGCCCGTGGACAAAATCCCCCCGGCATTCGAGCGGCGACGCATCCGCGCCGGATCGCTTCGCTCTGCGTTGCTCCTCGGGCGAATAGCGCTGCTATTCCCCCTTCGTCGCGCCTTGCCGGCCCGGCGCCTCGCCGCTCGGGCGGCTTTATCCACCGGCTGCTAGGAGAAACACGGTTGCAGATCGGCGAACAGAGCTTGAGAAGGGAGTCGGCGACGCCCCCCGATGGGCCCGCCGAGACACCGGAGGTGCTGTACTTCAGGTACTGCGCGTACCGGCGCCGCCACGCCGACAGACTACTGCGCCTGGTTCCCCGCGATGCGATTCGCCACCTGTACGGGAAGGCCCGCCACTGGGCCTCGGCGCGGGGACTGCACGACACGCGCGATCCCATGGCCACACTCACCCGCTTCGCGGAGCACCTCCTCCCCCTGCCGACTTTCGAGGTCTGGTTGGCCGACCGCCGGAGCCACCCCCTGCGCCACATCGAGGACGGCGGCCACACGGCCCATAGCCCGGCGCCGGTTCACCCGGCCAAGGTGGAGGAACGGCCCTTCGACTTTTGCGGGCGGACGTGGATCGCTTCCCTGCACGTCTTCGTCGACGGCGGACGGTGGCGCGGGTTCCTGCGATTCAGGGAGGAAGGACGGAACCGGCGGTACCACACGGCCCACATCTTCCTCGAGGAGACGGCGCGGGGGGTGCGGAGGAGTTTCCGGGAGTTCGACGGAGCCGCGTTGGGGGCGTTCCTTCGCTCCGTCCTTCCGTGACGGCCGTTGATCGCCGGTCCTCGGGGCGGCTATGACGGGTTGACGTTTTTCGGCAAAAATCTGTTTCTGTTCCTCGACTGAAACGAGTCGCCGGAGCGTATACAACTGCTTATCGGTTTGACACTTGGACGGTATCGGCTTCGTGACTTCGGAGCCCCCGGAACTCCCCCGGAAACAGGTGGTTTCGCAAAATCGTCCGCTTTGTAACTCGTTGTTGTATAATGATTTATGTAAACCGTCCCAGGGGCGGTGGCGTCTTGCGGCGCGCGTGCTCGCCCCTTAAGGTACCGGCGTCCGCGAGAAGGGGAGGAATCGACGGTCGGGACGCCCGCGGAGGGCGTGCTCGTCGCGCGTCGCTTTCCGCGCAATCCCGAAGAGAATCAACTCTCGAACCAAGGGGTCCAGTTGCTCATGTGGAACACGCGTTCCGTCCAGTTGAATGTACGTCTTCCGAAGGATGTCGCGTCCGAAGCGGAGGAGGTCCAGCGCTCCGATCCGGACTTCCTCAGCAGGGTCATTCAATACGGACTCACTCGCCGTTCCATCTACCATCGGCTCCGCGAGGTCGAAGGGCGGGGTGCGCCGGCGATCGGCCGCCCGGACGACTCCGGCCCCGGCTTGCTACGACCCTAGCACTCCATCGTGGACAAAGCCGCCCGAGCACCTAGAGCGGCGAGGCGCCGGGCAGGCAAGGCGCGACGAAGGGCCCCTCTCTTCTCCCTCCTCGCCTTCGCCGATGCACGGCCGGGTGCGTGGTTCGGTATAGGACGCAGATCTGGTAAACGGTTGTGTGCCTCCGTATGTTGGTCCGAGACCCACGTGCCAGACGCGAGGAGACGATGGCGGATCGCGACGGAGAATCCGTACTCAGGTCGAAATACAGGGACTACTGCTCCGCTCGAGTGGCCGACGCCCTTCTCTCCCTCTCTCCCGACGAGATCTTCGCCCTGGCGGAAGCCCAGGCCCGCGAAGCCAACCGGTTGGCGCCGAGCTCCTACAACGACGCGATTCGCTTGGCTACGGGCAAGATACGCGAGCGGCTGAAGTTGCCCGAATACGAATCGTGGGCCGCTCAGTACGTGGAGGATCCGAGTAGGTTCGATCCGTACCTCATGGGCCTCTGGAAGTCGGAGGAATGAACCGCGCGGCGGTCGCGCCGCGAGGCGCCACCTACTTGTAGCGGTAGGTCACCCTGCCCCGGGTCAGATCGTACGGGGACATCTCGACCTTGACACGGTCCCCCGCGAGTACGCGAATGTAGAACTTGCGCATCTTCCCGGACAGATACGCCAGGATCTCATGACCGTTCTCCAGCCGCACCCGGAAGTTCGCGTTGGGGAGGACCTCGGTTACGGTGCCCTCCATTTCGATGGCGTCGTTGGCCACGAGACTCTTCCCCTCGCTGTGTAGCCGTGCCCGTCGGTCAGAAGGGCAGATCGTCGTCGGGTTCGTGGACGGGCGTCGTCGGCGCGGACGGCCGGTAGCCGCCACCGCCGCCCTCGGCCGGGGGGACCGCCCGGCCTCCGCCTCCGGATCCCAGCATGATCATCTCGTTTACCACGATGTCCGTCCAGTACCTGGTGCCGCCGCGGTCGTCCTGCGTCTGGGAATACTCGATCCGGCCCTCCACGAAGAGCCGGTCTCCCTTCTTGACCCACTGCTCCACCACGTCCACCAAGCGGCCGAAGAAGGTGAGCCGATGCCAGTCGGTACGTTCCTGCTGCTGTCCCGAACGGTCCTGGAACGAACGGCTGGTGGCCAGCGACACCTTGGCGACCCGCGCTCCCGATGCGGTGGTCCGGACGTCGGGATCCGCGCCGGCGTTGCCGATCAAGGTCGCTCTGTTGAGTGATCGCGACATGAAATCCTCGATGCTGGGTGGTTGCGACGGCCACATGCGGCCGGTCGGATGCCCTTCGCTCGTTCTCGGGTTCCCGCGCGGCGGATCCGCCGCTCTCCGGTTGCGGACGCCGGGCGGCCTCTAGCGTTCCACCACTAGGGCGCACGGCCACAGGGAAGGTAAGCGGGCGCCGCGTTCTCCGCCACACTCACTCGCCCGGGGAGCCGTCCGTCCCGCGTATCCTGTCCGCCCGCGTGACCGGCCCTTCCGTATCTTCCGGTGTCGTGAGTGCGAAACCCGAACCAGAGAGGACGTGACGAATGAACGGGAACGAATACGTGAGGACCGAGGTTTCCGGCGCGGTGGCCACGGTGACGATCGACCGGCAGGCGAAGCTGAACGCGCTCAACCCGGAAGTGATCGCGGAAATCGACGCGGCATTCGCCGGCCTTCGGGACGACGCGGACGTGCGGGCGGCCATCCTTACGGGGGCGGGGGACAAGGCGTTCGTGGCCGGAGCGGACATCGGGGTGCTCGCGGATATGGGAACGATCACGGGAACGGAGGTGAGCCGCGCCGGGCAGGATGTGCTGCGGCGGATCGAGCGCTTTCCCAAGCCGGTGATCGCGGCCGTCGGAGGGTACGCGCTGGGCGGCGGCTGCGAACTCGCCCTGGCGTGCCACCTGCGCATCGCGAGCGCACGAGCCCGCTTCGGTCTGCCGGAGGTCGGGCTGGGAATCATTCCCGGGTATGGAGGAACCGTACGGCTGGCGAGGCTGGTGGGATTGGGGCGCGCCGCCGAACTGATCCTGACGGGGGACATGATAGACGGAGCGCGCGCGGCGGAGATCGGGCTCGCGAACATGGTCGTGCCGCACGCCGAACTCACGGACCGCGCGCGAAAGGTGGCCGGGCGAATCGCCGGGAACGCCCCGGTTGCCGTGCGGATGGCGCTGGCGTCGCTCTACGGCGCCGTCGAGAACACCATGGACCACGCGCTGTCCTTCGAAGCCACCCTCTTCGGGCTCCTCGCGTCCACCGACGACATGAAGGAGGGAATGGCGGCGTTCCTGGAGAAGCGCAAGGCGGTCTTCCGCGGCGCATAGCGGCGCACCGAAAACTCCCCCGGCGGGCCTGGCAGTGGACAAAATCCCCCCGGGATTCGAACGGCGACGCATCCGCGCTAGCCGCTTCGTTTCACCCGTCCACGCTGTAAAGTATACATTACATTATGTAATGTCTGCTATACATTTTGCCACTCGAAGGTTGCGCTCTGCGTTGCTCCTCAGCCCAATAGCCCTGCTATTGGCCCCTCGTCGCGCCTTGCCAGCTCCGGCGCCTCGCCGCCGGTCCCCGCCCCTTCGCAACCGGGTGCGGCCGTTCGCCGGCCTCCATGACCGTTCGCCGGTTGCTCACATGAAGTATGCAGCCCTTCGCGGGCCGCGAATAAGGGGCCGCCCCGGATTCGCTCCAGAGCGGCCCCGCTCCTTTTCCGCCCGCCCGGGCCGTCGCCGACCCCCTTCTACCGCCCCCCGGCCCCCTTGCAAACGTCGGGGCGGCGCGAGGAGTAGCCCTCGAGGACGGGCTGGTTCCCGTGGGCCTCCTCCCAGGTTATTCGCCCGAAGCGTAGAGCGCGTCCTTCCCCCCCCCCGGCCACATCGGGAGGCGGCCGCCGTACTTCTCGATCACCGCCTCCACCCCGTCCAGCCACAGGCAAAGGTCCTCCGGGATCCGAGTGTAGTCGAGCGGGTATTTCCCGGCGTGGTAAACGACCAGTCTCGCGGTGGCCAGCCGCCGGTCCACCATCAGCAACCCAGGGTCGGACGCCACCTCCAGCATCAGCGCGTACACCTCCGGATTGCGCGAGCCCGCCGCCCAAAGCACCCCCGGCCTCTTCCCCGCCCGCAGGTCGCGGCGCACGTCCTCCATGAGCCACGCCTCGAAGATCGCGGGGTTCTCCGGACAGCCGCTGTCGCCTCTCCCCTTGTTGAATTTACTCACTCCGATTACGGCATCGTCCCGCACCAGCCGGTACACCTTGGGGTCGGTCTTTGCCGCCTCGAAGAGCACCCGGTAAGCTTCCCGCGAGTAGGCGTCGCCGGATGATATGCAGCCGAGACCGCGAAGGGTCTCCAACTCCTCCGCCAGACCCGGAATGTCGCGCGGGTCCTTCGGCATCCAGCTATCTTTCCAGACCGAATCGGGCCAAAGGTAGTCCTGCGCGGCCAACGGAGCGGCGGCGGCCAGCGCAAGCGCCGCGGCCAGCGCCAGCGGGATCGTTCGGTTCAACATCGCGTTGCTCCTTTCGTTCAGAAGTTCCACACGCACCGGGAGGCTACTTCCGTCGGGATCTTGGCTGTATCGGCGCCGCTCCCCTGCTCGTCCGAGTAGTACACGGGATCGGGGTCCGGGATGTCGGGCGGGTAGTACTTCACGACCTTCGTGAGCAGGCCGAGGTGCCCGTAGACGTGCTTGTGGCTCGCCGCCTCCCACAGCGTCGCCCTCGCGGCGGCCTCCACGGCCTGCAGTATATCCCCGGCCTCGTCGTACGACTTCGCGACTATGCGTTCCGCGAGCGTTCCGCCGTCGCCGCAGGCTTCGGGGGTGAGCGCCTTCTCGACCTGCTGCTGGTGGCCCTTGCGGCTGCCCCGCCCGTAGGTCTCGTGGTCCGTGACCCCGTCCAGAAGAGCCCGGGCCGACCCGGCCCCCTGCAGGTCGTCCAGGTAGAACCAATGGTTGACCGTCGTGTCGTTCCCGTCGGGGTCCGTCCAGGGAAGCTCCTCCGGCCCGTCGGCGGAGTCGAGCCGGGTGTTCAGCCGGTAGCGCCGGTCCACACTGTAGGAGGCGCCCAGCACGTAGGCGTATCCGTCGTTCGGGCCGCCCACGATCCCCTTCACCCACCCCTCCCCCTCGAAGATTCGCTCGAAGTCCGAAACCCCGGCGGCGTTCGTGTACAACCCGAGGTCGCCGTCGGGGTGGCCGAATTGGTCCGTGATCTTGGGTCCCTCCTCGAAGCTGTTCATCGCCCTCATTGCGTTGATCGTCCAGTCGGAGCGGGGAAAGACCGTCGCGAGGTCGACGTGGACGTGCGCCCACCGCGACGAGTCCGCCGCCCGGACCGCCACCCTGCCGGCCGCCGCGATATCGCCTCTCCACACGCTGTCGCGCGTGCCCAGCGCCTCCACCGGCAGCAGCGCCTCCATGTTCCCCTTTTCCCAGATCATCACCCCTCCGTACTTCGGAAGAAACCGCCACTGGTAGTGCACGGCCCCCCGGCGTCCTCCGGCGTCGCCCTGCATTCGACGATGTCCCCGCGCGTCGGCAAGCCCGGGCTGCACTGCAGCCTGACGGACATCTCGCTCGCCGGGTCGGAGTCGTCGCTCTCGCCGGGGTTGTCGTTGCTGCCGCGCCCGCCGTTCCCGGTGCTCGAGCCCGGCCCGCCGTTCGGCGGCACCACGCCCTTGAACCGGCATATGCCGTCGTCGTCGAACTCCAGGTTCCCGAGACACCGGCATTCGCCGTCGACCTTGCTCCAAAACGCGCCGAAGCCGCACGGCTTATCGCCTACGGCGACCAGCGGGTCGCATGTCTCGGGATCGCCCTCCGGTATCTCCTCGTAGCCCTTGCAGCCCTGCGTCATGGTCTTCGGGACGCCGGGGCCGGGTGCGGCCAGCGTGTCGCCGGGAGGAGTCGGTCCAAGGCCGCCGCCCCCGCGCGGGTCCGGGTCCGCGAGGCAGGCGGCGGCCACGGCCAACAGCGCCAACGCGAGGGCGAGGGGAAGGGTTCGGTTCGGTCTCATGGTCGGGGCTCCCCAAAGGGCTTTTCTATTCAGCGGGTAGCCCGACCTAAAGGGGGGTTTCCTGCTTCCGACCTCGGGGGATCGAAGCTGTTGGCAGGGGAAAGGTATGGGCGGGCGGCAGCCAGGCGCGAGGGGCGGGTGTTGACGGGCGGGTGCGTCCAGGCCACGGACACCGTGTCCCCCGAGCCACACGGCCCACGACGGGGCCGGAACCCTCCCGGCGGCCACCGACGCCCCCAGGCGCTCTGGATCGGCGTAGCGGAGGCATACGGCCGTCAGGGACGTGTTGGTGTGCGGGGGGACGTACGGTTCGCGCCACGCCCGGTCCGCCCGCCGTCGGCGCACCGGCCCGCCCGCGCGCGCCCGGCATTTCGGCCGGCGGTCCCCCTCCGCCAGTCCCACCGCCCGCAGTTCGGCCGGAACCTCCGGAGCGACCAAGGCCAACGCCGGCGCACGGGCCTCCCCGTCCGCTCCGGACCTCACATGCCCCTCCAGGCCGGGAAGCACCGGGGCGCGGGCGGTCGCCCCTCCCCCGCCCCTCCCCCTCCAGAGCGTCTCCGCCCGCCTCCGCATCCCCTCCAGCGCCCGCGCCTCGGCCGCCGTCCACAACTCCGGATCCGGACGGGGGCGGCCGCCGCCGCTCTCGGTGCTCGCGGGGCTTTTCCGTGAAACTCGGAGGTACGACGTACACCGAACCGGGGGTGGCCGCCCCAACCGGCGTGGCCATGACCATTCTCCGCGGACCGCTCGGCGGCGCGAGGGATCCCCCGCAATTCCGTTATGTTACATCATGTCCGGAATCTCCCGTTCGCGGTCCCTTTTCGCTTCGTGATCTTGAGAGAACTGGAGCTGCGCCACTTCCGCAACCTGGGGATCCAGGAGCTGCGCTTCCCTCCCGAAGGGGTGGCGGTGATCGGCGACAACGCCCAGGGGAAGACGAATCTCCTGGAAGCGATCTACTACCTGGAGAGCTTCCGCTCCTTCCGCGGCGCGGGCGACGGCGAGCTGGCCGCCTTCCCGGAGGACGCGTTCCACCTGAAGGGCATCGTGGACGGGGACGGTCCCGCGACGGTTTCCGCGGGCTTCGACAGGAGGCGCAGGAAGAAGAAGGTGTCGGTGGACGGAAGCGAGACGCGTCGCATCTCGGCCGCCCTCGGGAGGCTGGGAGCGGTCGTCTTCTCGCCGTCGGACGTGGAGCTCGTGACCGGCGGACCGCAGGTGCGGCGCCGCTTTCTGGACATCGTTCTGTCCCTCGACGGAAACGGGTACGTGGAGTCGCTGTCGCGCTACGGAAGAACTCTCGCCCAGCGCAACGCCGCGCTGAGGGCGAACGCCGGGGCCCAGGCGGTGCGGGCCTGGGACGAGGAACTCGTCTCGCACGGGGCGCGCGTCACGCACCTGCGCCACGAATGGATCTCGACCTGGTCCGGCGCCTTCGCGGCGTACTGCGCGGCCATCTCGGGGTGCGACCCGGTGGCCTTGGCCTACAGGCCCGACCTGGGGCGCGGAAGGGTCGGTCCGGAGGACCGCCGCGCGGAGTTCGGGGCGGACGAAGACGAGGTCGGGGAGCGGTTCCGGGAGCGGCTGCGCGAAAGCTGGGAGACGGACGTCCGGCGGGGCGCCACCACGGTCGGGCCCCACCGCGACGAACTGCTCTTCACGATCACGTCGCAGGGCAGACCCCTTGCGGCCCGGACCTACGGATCCGGCGGACAGCGCCGCACGGCCGCTCTGGCGCTGCGGCTCACCGAAGCCGCCGCGATCCGGCGCCGGCGCCGCGCCGAACCCATCCTCCTCCTGGACGACGCCTTCGCCGAGCTGGACGAAGGCCGTTCCATGCGCGTCATGGCGATGCTGCGCGAGGAGGGCGCGGGCCAGGTTATTCTGACGGCTCCCAAGGAGTCCGACGCGCGGCTCAGGGGACCTTCGCTGGAGCGCTGGCGTATCCGGGAGGGGGTGGTCGAAGCGTGACGGGCGCGGAACGGGGCGGCGCCCGCATGGTCCCCCTGGCCGAGGCGCTGGAGGGGTATCTGGGCAAGACCGGGCTCGGAGACTCCCTGGCGCGGCTGGGCGCCATGGAGGAATGGTCCGGCGCCGTGGGGCCGCGCGTCAGCGAGGTGACCCGCCCGGTCGAGGTGCGCGGGAGGACCCTGGTGGTCGAGGTGCTGTCGAGCGCCTGGATCACTGAACTGACGATGATGAGCGGACTCATACTGGAGCGGGTGAATGCCCGCGGGACGGGTCCGCCCATCGGGCGAATCCGCTTCCGGCTGGCGGAAACGACGGAAAACCTCACACGAGCCGCGGGGCGATCGCATGGCGACGGATGACAAGGGCGGAGGCTACACCTCCAGACGAATACAGGTCCTAAAGGGCCTCGAGGCCGTGCGCAAGCGGCCGGGAATGTACATCGGGTCGACCTCGGCGAGGGGACTCCACCACCTAGTCTACGAAGTGGTGGACAACAGCGTGGACGAGGCGATGGCGGGGCACTGCACGGCGGTGAGCGTGATCATCCGGCCGGACAACGTCATCAGCGTGGACGACGACGGGCGCGGCATCCCCGTGGACATGCACCCCACCGAACGCGTCCCGGGGGTCGAGGTGGCGATGACCACCCTGCACGCGGGCGGGAAGTTCGACAAGAGCTCCTACAAGGTTTCGGGGGGGCTGCACGGTGTCGGCGTGAGCGTGGTGAACGCGCTTTCGGAGTGGCTGGAGGTGGAGGTCCGTCGCGGCGGGCGACGTTACCGCCAGCGTTACGAGCGCGGCATCAAGACCACCGAACTCAAGGTGATCGGCACCGCCCGCGGAACCGGCACGCTGGTCACCTTCAAGCCGGACCCCGAGGTCTTCACCGAGCTGGCGTTCAACTTCGACACCCTCGCGGCCCGGCTGCGCGAGCTGGCCTTCCTCAACAGGGGCCTCGAGATCGTGCTGCGGGACGAGCGCTCCGACGACGAGACCGAAGAGGTCTTCCGCTACGACGGGGGACTGGCCGAGTTCGTGGAGTACCTGCGGGCGTCGCGCGCGGCCATCCACCCGCAGGTGATCCATTTCGAGACGATCCGCCCCGAGGCCGAGATCGAGCTGGCCATGCAGTACGACGACGGCTTCTCGGAGAACATCCACACCTTCGTGAACAACATCGGCACCCACGAAGGCGGAACCCACCTCACCGGGCTCAGGTCGGCGCTCACCCGCACGATCAACGACTATGCGCGCAGGAACAACATCTTCAAGAAGGACGAGAGCCTGTCGGGAGACGACGTGCGCGAGGGTCTCACCTGCGTGCTCAGCGTGAAGGTGATGGAGCCCCAGTTCGAGGGACAGACCAAGACCAAGCTGGGCAACTCCGAGGTGCGGGGGGCGGTCGAAGCCGCGGTGAACGAACACCTGTCGGCCTTCCTGGAACAGAACCCCCGGTCGGCGAAGCTCGTCATCGAGAAGTCGCTGCAGGCGGCGCGGGCCCGCGAAGCCGCGCGCAAGGCCCGCGACCTGGCCCGCAAGAAGAGCGGCCTGGAGGGCGGCGTGCTGCCGGGCAAGCTGGCCGACTGCTCGATCGCCGACCCGGCGCTCTCGGAGATCTACCTGGTGGAGGGGGACTCGGCCGGCGGCTCGGCCAAGCAGGGGCGCGACCGCTCCTTCCAGGCGATCCTGCCGCTCTTGGGCAAGATCCTGAACGTGGAGAAGGCCCGCATCGACAAGATCCTCTCCAACAAGGAGATCCGCGCCATGGTGACGGCGATCGGCGCCGGGATCCGGGACGACTTCGACATCGCCAAGGCGCGCTACCACAAGATCATCATCATGACGGACGCGGACGTGGACGGCGCCCACATCCGCACCCTCCTGCTCACCTTCTTCTTCCGCCAGATGCGGGAGCTGATCGAGCAGGGGTACGTCTACATCGCGCAGCCGCCGCTCTACCGCGTCCATAGGGGCAGGACGGAGCGCTACGCCTACACCGACGAAGAGCGCGACCTGGAGGTCCGCAAGCTGTCCAACGGGAAGGACGGCAAGGGCGTCACGGTGCAGCGCTACAAGGGGTTGGGCGAGATGAACCCGGACCAGCTGTGGAAGACGACCATGGACCCCGACGCGCGAACGATCCTGCGCGTGACGGTCGAGAGCGCCACCGCGGCGGACGCGATCTTCCGGAGGCTCATGGGGGACGAGGTGGAACCCCGCCGGGAGTTCATCGAGAAGAACGCGAAGTACGTGCGGAACCTGGACGTGTAACAGCCCGTGGACACAGCCGCCCTCGGTGCTTGCTCGGGTTCGTCCTCGGACTGCAAGGCGCAGGAGGGATTTCGCGTGATGCGGCGTTTCTCTGTTCGTGCCGCCTTTGCGGTCGCCCTTCCGATCTTGGCGGCCGGTGCCGTCGTCCCGGCCGCGGCCCAGACGGGGACGATACTGGGAGTGGTGCTGGACGGCGTTTCGGGACGGCCCCTGGCGCACGCCCAGCTCCATGTCGCGGGGACGGGAATCGGTCAGCTCGGCAACTCCGCGGGGCGCTTCGAGCTCCTGAACGTGCCCGCCGGCGAGCAGGTCTTGCGGATCACGCTGATCGGCTACGGCGATGTGGACACGACGGTCGCGGTCGAGGCCGGCCGCACGGTCGCGCTCGAGATCAGGATGACGTCGACGGCCATCTCCCTCGACGAGATCGTGGTCACGGGGGTGGGGGCCGAAACCGCCCGGCGCGCTCTCGGCACGTCGGTGGAGGTTCTCACGGCGAAGGACTTCGAATTCGCCCCGGTGCAGTCCGTCGACCAGCTGCTGCAGGGCCGTGTTCCCGGGGCCACCGTGAACGCCACCTCGGCGCAGCCCGGCACCGGCTCGCTGATCAACTTCCGGGGCACTTCCTCGGTCTTCGGGGCGCAGACGCCGGTCATCTACATCGACGGCGTCAGGGTGGACAACGACCAGTCCACCGCCGCGGGTACGGGCGGAGAGCAGTCGTCGGCGCTGGCGGACCTGCTGACCGCGGACATCGAACGGATCGAGATCACCAAGGGAGGCGCCGCCTCCACCCTCTTCGGTTCGGACGCGGCGACCGGGGTCATCCAGATCTTCACCAGGAAGGGATCCCCGGGGCCGCCCCGGATCACCGCGCGCACGGAGCTGGGCATGGAGCTTCCCGAACTCAAGTACATCTTCGATACGCGGGTGATCTACAAGGCTCTGGTGGACGCCGACTCCGTGTCCCCCACCTTCATGGAGGACAACTACTTCCAGCGGGGCACCAGCCAGAACTACTACCTGGGCGTGGCCGGAGGCACCGCCGACGTGACGTACAGCGTCAGCGGCCGCCTGGAGGACCGGACCGGAACGCAGCCGAAGGACGGCAGCACCAACTACAGCCTGCGGGGCGGGATGCAGGCGTCGGTCACCGAGGACTTCGCCATGGAGTTCTCGGGCGGCTACGTCCGCCACAACTTCGACCGGCTCTTCAACGGCAGATCCATCGAGGATCCGCTGACGACCTTCGAGGTCGGGGACGCGCTCTACTTTGCGAGGGCCGAGACGCTGGAGGAGGCGCTGAACATCTTCCTGCTTCCCGACATCGGCGAATCGGTCAACCGGTTCATCTTCTCCGCGGGCGCGCGCTGGAACGTCCGCGACGGCCTTGCCGCCAAGCTGACGGTGGGCGCCGACAACCGCACGAACCAACAGCGCATCTTCGAGCCGATCGGTTTCACTCCGGGCGAGGTCACCGGCCGCCTGAACCGCCGCGACCGTTCGTTCACCTCGGTTTCGCTGGACGCGGGCGCCACCTACAAGTGGGAGAACCCGGACAACACCGTCCGGTCCTCCCTGACGGTCGGCGTACAGGGATTCCGCGAAGAGGAGAGTGTCATCAACGCCAGCGGGCGCACCTTCGCGCTCCCCGGCACGAACGACTTCGATGCCGCGGCCGTCGTCACCGCCGGCGAGGCGAACACGGAGGTCTTCAACGGCGGCTTCTACCTGGACGAGCAAGCGAGCTTCCGCGACAGGCTGTATCTGGGCGCGGGATTCCGGATCGACGCCGGATCCAGCTTCGGCGACGAAATCGACACGGAGTTCTACCCCAAGGCCACGGCGTCCTACATGCTCGGCGACGAAGCGTCGATTCCGCTGGTCGACGAGCTCAAGCTGAGGGCCGCCTACGGCCAGACGGGCAAGTTTCCCGGCGCCTTTCTCAAGGACCGCACCTTCTCGGCGACCCCGTTCAGGGGCGAATCGGCGCCGCGGTTCGCGAATCCCGGCAACGCGCAGCTCAGACCCGAACGGACCTCGACGATCGAAGCGGGCTTCGACGCGGCGCTGCTGTCCAATCGTGTCGGAGTGAACTTCACGTGGTACGACGCGCGCACCAGCGACGCCCTCTTCCTGGTGCCGCGCCAGCCGGTGACGGGGCTGGGAACGCAGCAGGAGAACGTCGGCGAGATCCGGAACTGGGGGATCGAGGCGGCCCTCGCCGTTCAGCTGGTGAACGCGCAGCACATGGCGTGGTCCGTGGGCGGGAACTTCCAGTTCAACCACAACGAGGTGACCGACATGGGCGGAGTGCCCGACTTCCCTGTGGACGGCGTGCAGAAGTTGGTCACGGGGTGCTGGAAGGTGAGGAAGGAGGGGGACGAGGACATATGCATCGGCGGGCCGGTGGGGGCCTGGAAGGTGGCGACCCCCCTCGACACGAACGGGGACGGTCTGCCCGACGGTTTCGCGGACCAGTTCACCGGGGAGGGTCCGGTGCCCACGATGAGCGGGGGGTTCAACACGACCTTCTCGGCGGGCAACCTCACCATCGGCGCCCTGGCGGATTGGGCCGGCGGACACCAGGTGTTCGACTGGGGCTCGATCTGGGCGACCTTCAACGGCATTCTGCGGCGGGAACGAGTGCGCTGCGGGTTGAACTGGACGGATCCGGTCACCGACGCCAGGCCTCCGGCCGAACGGGACGCGCCGTGCGACTACGCCTTTCCGGTCCAGTACAACCTGGACGGAACCGTCCGGGGCAAGTACAGCCAGACCGGCGCGCGCAACGCCTTCCTCTACGACGGCGACTACTTCAAGCTCCGCGAAGTCTCCGTGCGATACATGCTCCCGGAAGGTGTTGCGGCCCGGATGGGCGCCATCCGCGCGACCGTCTATGCCACCGGCCGCAACCTGTGGATCTGGTCGCGAAACAAACTCATCGACCCGGAGCTCAGCGGGGTGAGCTTCAGCAGCGGTCTGGTTCTGGGAAGCGAGAGCAGCATCACGCTACCCCCGAACCGGATGTACAGGCTGGGGGTCGAGGTCGTCTTCTGAACCGGAAGTGAAGAAGAGCAATGTATACTGCACATGACATAATGTAATGTTTACTTTACACTGTAGGCGAACGAACGAGGCGGTTCGGCACGGGTGCGTCGCGACCGGGCGGCGCCTCGCCGCTTCGGCGCCCCGCCGCTCCCGGTGCTCGCGCGGGTTCGTCCACGTGCTCCTGCTCGCGGCCCTGGGATCGAGCGCGTGCGATTTCATCAACCCCGCTCGCGTGGACAATCCCACGACGACCGAAGAGGACCTCGCCAACGCGAAGAACCCCACCAAGGCGCTCATGCCGGGCCTGCGCGCGCAGTTCGCGCGCATGATCAGCTCGTACGTGATAGCCACGGCGGTCATAAGCGACGACTACTCGATCCACGGCACCGGCATTCCGGTGGACATGGACGAGCCCCACTTGGTGACGCCCAAGACCGTCAACGGGACGGGAACGAGCGCCAGCGGGATCTACTGGAACGTGCAGGAGCTCCGCGCCCTGGGGGACTTCGTGATCGACGTGATCGTGCCGAAGGACGAGAACCCGGACCCCGCGCACGTCGCCGAGGCCCACTACTACCGGGGCATGGCCTACCTGACGCTGGGAGAGGTCTTCTCCCACGCGCCGCACGAGGAGGACGGGGAGCCGGAGCCCGCCTCGTCGGCGCTGGAGAAGGCGGTCGCGGATCTGGGGCGGGCGGCGGCCTTCGGGCCGCAGGTCACGGCGGCCCTGGCCCGTGCGCACCGTCTGCAGGGCAGCGCGACGGAGGCCGAAGCGGCTGCCAGAAGCGCGCTCGCGGAGGAGCCGGACCTTCTCTTCGCCCCGCCCTACGACGAGGCTTCGGTTCCCAACACCGCCGTGTTCTTCCTGGTGCTGCGCGCTCTTCAGGAAATGCAGCCGCTGCCCCGGCTGGACTTCCTGGACCCGAAGTACACGGTGCGAAGCTCGCCGGTTCCGATCGCGACGGCGGAGGAGATGCACCTCATCCTGGCCGAGGCGGCCCTCGCGCGGAGCGACCTGGCTGCGGCCGGGGAGGGGCTGGCGAACGCCGTCCGCATGGCGAAGACAAGGGGGACGGCGAGCTTCGACGAGGGCGACGAGCGCCGGAACGCCGACCTGTCCATTCGCCCCCGCCACTCGGAGATCACGATCCGGGCCGACTCCGCCAGCCCCTACCGCGCGGGGCTGGTCGTGGACCGTCCCGCCGACGGCCTGGACGTTCCTCACACTTCCGCGACGTCCCTGGACGCCGACAGCATCGCCGGGTTGGCAACCGCCGGCGAGCTTTGGCACTCGCTCTGGCTCGCCCGGCAGGAGATCATGCTGCTGGAGGGCCGGCGGCTGGCCGACCTGGGGATACGGTTGCCGATGATGCAGCGCGAGATCGACCTCAACCCCAACATCAAGGAAGGGGACCCGGGGACGGTGGTTGTAGTGCCTTCCTACATTCCGCGGACTCCCCGCTACGCCATGGACATCTACGCGCCGGTCGAGCTCTACGACGGGACCGGTCCGGACGCGGAGCTGCTCGAGACCGAGGTGACGATGCGCGTGGACATGAACCGGGTGCTGGCGGACAACGACGTTTCGCCGTTCAGGTAGCGCGCCGGCCCTGCCGGCCCTCCCCGGTCCACGTCACCCGCCGGCTCCGGCCTCCACACGCCCACGCCCCAAAGTGACCCAGCTCCACCTCGACTTCGACGACGGCCGCCCCGACCCCGCCCCACCCCCCTCCGACGCCCCTCACGCTCCCTCCGTCCTCGTCCGGGAACTCGAACGCGTCGCGCGCCGCGGCGGCCGCGCCCGCAAGATCCTCGTCGCCCGCACGCGCGGCGAGGGAAAGGAGCTGCTCCGGCAGGTGGCGTTGCGCGGCACCTCCTGGGTCGGCTTCGAGGTCAACACCTTGCGACCCCTCGCAACGGAATTCGTTGCGCGCTCGGGCGCCTTCGGGGGCCGCACGGTGATCGACGCGTTCGACGAACACGCCCTGGTCGAGCGGGCCATCGACGACGCGCTCCGCTCGGGCCCCGACTTCGGCTTCCCCGGTCTCGCCGAGAAGGTGGGGTTCCGCGACGCGGTGCGTCATTCGGTGGCGGCGCTGCGGCTGGGCGGCATCCGGGCCTCCTCGCTGGCGAGCGGCGGCGGCGCCCGCGCCTCGCGGCGACAGGCCCTCGTCACCGCCGTCCTGCGTCGGTACGAGGACCTCCTCGAAGCCGGCGGCCTGGCGGACAACGCCCACATCCTGGCGACCGCCGTCAAGATCCTGCGGGACGACTCCGCCCCGCCGCCGCTGCGCGCCCCCACCATTCTCCTTCCCGGACTCACCGACCGCGGCCTCGCGGGGCGGTTCGCGCGCGCCCTGCAGCGCCACGGCGCCGCGCTTCTCCGCACCGACCCGGTCGAGGGACTCCCCGTCCCGAAGGGGATCCTCTGGGATGTCGCCCCGGCCGTCGCGCCCGGGAGCCGCCTGCACTCGGTCGGGCGCCACGAGGGCCCGCGACCTCCCATAGAGCTCTTCGCGGCCGGTTCGGTCTACGACGAGCTGCGGGGCGTCCTGCGCCGCGCGACCGATCTGGGCGCCCGCTGGGACGAGGTCGAGATCGTCGCCACCGATCCCGCCGTCTACGGCTCCGCGCTGCACGCCCTGGCGGAACCGCTCGGGATTCCGGTCACCTTCGCCGTCGGCCTCCCCGTCGAGCGCACCCGGCCGGGCCGCGTCGCGACCGCCTACTTCCGGTGGATCGAGAACGACTTCCAGGAGGCGCGCCTGCGCGCCCTCGTCGAGGCGGGCGACGTCGCGCCGCCCCGTCCCCACGACCGGATTCCCGGTCCCCGCCTGGCGCGGTCGCTCAGGAGGCTGCGCATCGGGTGGGGCAGGGAACGCCACACCGCCCGCATCGAGGAGGCGCTCGGCGATGTCGGGAGGACGGGACCGGGCCGTTTCGAGACCGAGGAGCAGCTGGAGGGGCGCAGGGAGCGCACGCGCGAGGATCTCCGCGCCCTCCGCGCCCTGATCGCCCCCGTCCTGGCCGCCACGCCCGACGTGACCGGCCGCGCGTCCCCCGCCCGGGTCGCCGCCGGCGTCAAGAGCCTGCTCGCCCGAACCGCCCCCGGCACCGACACCGACGACACCGCCCGGGACCGCCTGATCCGCCAACTCGACCGGATCGAGGCCACGCTCGCCCGCCCGACCGACTACCCCGCCGCCGCCGCCATCGTCAAGTCCTTCCTGCAGATCCGCATCCCCGCGCCCCGCGCCGAGGGCCTCGCCCCCTGGAGCTCCGCGGCCGGCCACCTCTACCTCGCCGACCTAGCGCACGGCGGCGCCACGGGACGGCGCCTCACCTTCATCGTCGGCATGGATTCGGCGCGCTTCCCGGGCGCCGCCCAGGAGGACCCGCTGCTGCTCGACCGCGAGCGCTGGCGCCTCGGCCGCGGCGAGCTCCCCCTCGCGCGCGACCGCACCGCCGAGGTCCGGTTCAACTTCGCCCAGCTCGTGGCGCGCCTGCGGGGCCCCCTCTTCCTGAGCTGCTGCCGCTGGGATCCCGGCGAGTCCCGGGAACTGTCTCCGGCCCCCGAACTCCTCCAGGCACTGAGGCTCCGCCGGGGAGACCGCTCCCTCAACTTCGAGGACCTCGAGCGACACCTCGGCGCCAGCGAGTCCCGCCTTCCCCGGCGGGAGCTGCGCACCGACCTCGACGAGGGAGACGTCTGGCTGCGGGCGCTGGCCACCTCGGACGGCAGATTGCGGGACGGGCTGGAAGCCGTGGGCCGCGAATACCCCCGGCTGGGCCTCGGTCAGGCCGCAGCGAAGGCGCTCCGACGCGACGAAGCCGCGGTCCACACCGGCTTTCTCGGCACTCCCTCGCCCCCGCTCTCCTACCAGGACCTCTCCGGCCGGACCTTTTCGGCGAGCGGTCTCTCCGACCTGGGCGCCTGCCCGAGACGCTTCCTCTTCAGCTACGTCCTGAAGGCGTATCCCCCCGACGACCCCGAGTTCGACCCCCACCGCTGGCTCAACCCGCTGGAACGGGGCAGTCTCCTGCACAAGGTGTACGAAGACACGCTCAGGCTGGCGCGCGAACGCGACCTGGCCCCCGAGACCGACGACTTCCTCGCGCTCGCGCTGTCGGCGGTCGACCGCGAGGGGGCCGGGATGCTCCGGCGGGTCCCCACGCCGAGCCGCGCGCTGCACGAGTGGGAGATGGAGGCGCTGCGCGACGACGCCCGCTCCTTCGTGGAGATGATTCGCGCGGACCCGCCCCCCTGGATCGAGCTGGAGATGCCCTTCGGGATGGGCGACGAGCCGACCGTGATCGACGCGGGCGGGCGGCCCGTGCGGGTGCGCGGCTACATCGACCGGCTGGACGACCGCGGAGCGGCCCTCCACGTCGTCGACTACAAGACCGGGAGAGACTACGGCTACGGCGGCAGGTCGAAGGTGTACGACGGCGGCCGCCGCCTGCAGCACCTCGTCTACACCCTGGCGGCGACTGCGCTGACGGGGAGGCCGGCCGCGCGGATGGAGTACCACTTCCCCACGCGGCGCGGCGAGAACCGCGTGCGGGCTTTCGACGCGTCGGAGCTGGCGCACGGCGGAGGCTTGGTCGCGGCCCTGCTCGAAGGTGTTGCCGCGGGCCGCTTTCCCGCCACTGAGAACGCTGGCGGCGACTGCCGGTTCTGCGACTTCGCCGAGGTCTGCGGCGTTCGGACCGACAGGTGGGGACGGAACGCGTCGTGCGCGCACGCCGCGTGGACGGCCCGCAACCTGGGCGCGCTCCCCGAACTCGATTCGCTCAGGCGCGTCCGCAACTGGGAGGACGAGGAGCCGGTGTTTTGAAGAGGGCGCGGAAGCCTTCGCCGCCGGCGCCGCACCGCCCGCCCCGGCGCGAGCCCCCGGACCGGGCCGCGCGCCACCGCATCGTGGAGGACCTCGAGCGCAACCTGCTCGTCGAGGCGGGGGCCGGATCGGGCAAGACGACCTCCCTGGTCGACCGCATGGTCGCCCTGGTGCGGAAGCGCGCCTGCACCGTCGACCGGATCGCCGCGGTCACCTTCACCCGCAAGGCGGCCGCCGAGCTGCGCCAGCGCTTCCAGGTGAAGCTCGAGGAGGTCGCGGCGCGCCTCGCGCCCGAGCACCCCGACCACGCGGTGCTGCAGCAGGCCGTCCGCGACATCGACCTAGCCTTCCTCGGCACCATTCACGCCTTCTGCGCCAGACTGCTGCGCGAGCGGCCGCTGGAGGCAGGGCTGGATCCGGGCTTCCGCGAGGTGCAGGAGTCGGAGGCGGAGCGCATGCAGCGCCGCTTCTGGGTCGAGTTCCTGGAACGTCTGGCCACCGACGGCGATCCGCGGCTGGGAGAGCTGGCGCGTCTCGGCATCCTACCCGACCGGCTCGAGGACGCCTTCCGCGAGCTGGTCCGGAATCCCGACGTGGACTTCGGCTTCGAGCCCGCGGATCCCCCGGACGCGGAGGAGACGAAGGAGGTGCGCGCTCGCTTCGACGAGCTGCTGGACCGCGCCGAGCGGTTGATGCGGGGCCGCAAGCCCCCCGGCGGCTGGGACTCGTTCGGCCGCCGGATACGGACGCTGCTGTACTGGCGCCGTTCGCTCGACTGGTCGGACCGGTCGGCGTTCTTCGACGCCTTGGCCAGGGTCCACCTCAAGAAGGGCGGACTGGTGCAGAAGCGGTGGGCCGACACGGCGGCGGGGAAGGCCGCGGCCAAGGCGCTGTGCGCGGAGTTCGTCGCCTTCGCGAAGGCCGGCGGAGCGGCGGACAGGGTTTTGCGCCGGTGGTGGGCCTACCGCTACCCCGTCGCGATCGGGGTGGCCCGGGCGGCCGCCGACGCCTTCGCGCGGCAGCGGAAGGACCGGGGCGAGATCGACTTCCAGGACCTGCTGGTACATGCGGCGGCGCTGCTGCGCGGCGACCCGCGGGCGCGCCGCGACCTGGGCGGGCGCTACCGGCGCATCCTCGTCGACGAGTTCCAGGACACCGACCCCCTGCAGGCCGAGATCCTGCTGCTGCTCGCGAGCGACCCGGAGACCGGCAACGACTGGCGCACCGTGACGCCGCGACCGGGCGCGCTCTTCGTGGTCGGCGACCCCAAGCAGAGCATCTACCGCTTCCGGCGCGCCGACATCGCGCTCTACGAGGTGGTCAGGAAGCGCTTCGCGGAGTTCGGCGACGTGCTGCTCCTCGAGGCGAACTTCCGCTCCCTGAACGCGGTCGGGACGCTGGTGAAGGGGGTTTTCGACCGCGAGGACCGGTTGGGGCGCGAGGACACGGACCGTCAGGCGAAGTTCGCGCCGCTCCTGACCCAGCGCGGCGAGGCTCCCGGGGTGCTGGCGGCGTACGCGACGGCGGGCGGCAGACAGGACGAGGTGGCCGAAGACGAGGCCGCGCGCATCGCGCAGGAGGTTGCCCGCCGGGTGGAGGCGGGGGAGTGCGAGCCGGGCGACTTCATGATTCTGACACGCACCCGCAGGCACCTCCCGGTGTATGCGCGGGCCCTCGAAGACCGGAATCTGCCCGTCGAGGTGTCGGGCGCCGGGGTCGGTTTCGAGGACGAGCTGGCCGCGCTTCTCCTGCTCTTCCGCAGCCTGGAGGATCCGGCGCATCAGCCGCGCGTGCTCGGCGTGCTGGCGGGTCCCCTCTTCGGGATCACGCTGGACCAGCTGGTGGCGTACCGGGACGCGGGGGGCCGCTTCGCGATCAACGCACCCGCCGAAGGGGACGGCGAGGTGGCCGGGGCGATCAACCTCCTGCACGGGTGGTGGAGGCGGGCGCGGCGCGAGCCCGCGGATGTGACGGCCGAGCGCCTGGTGGGCGGGATCGGACTCTTTCCGCTGGCGGCGGCGGGGAAGCTGGGCGGACTCCGCGCCGGGGCGCTAGCGTATCTGCTCGACGCGGTCCGCGCGCGGGCGATGGAGGGGGACACCTCGATCGCGGGGGCCGTGGACGCCGTCGCCGCCGCTCTCGACTGGGAGGACGCGGAGGCGCCGCTCGTGCCGGGACGCGGCAACGCCGTCCAGGTGATGAACCTCCACCGCGCGAAGGGACTCGAGGCGAAGGTCGTCTTCCTGGCCGCGCCCTTCGGCGAGCGCGACTGGCCGCCCCGCATGCGCGTGGCGCGCGGAGAGGACGGGTTCGCGCACGGGACCATCCCGCTGACGGTGAAGCGGGGGTTCACGACGGAGATCGTCGCGCAGCCGGGGAGCTGGGAGGCCGAGCAGGCGGAGGAGCGCCGATTCGAGGAGGCCGAAAGAGTGCGGCTGCTGTACGTGGCCGCGACCCGCGCCCGGGACGAGTTGTGGATCGGGCGGGGGGCGGGGTTGGGGAAGCGGAACAGGTCGCCGTGGGGCGTGCTGGAGGAGTGGGTGGCCGGGGAGGCCGCGCGGGGGGGAGAGGGGGGCGTCGCCAGGGTGGTGGACCTGCCGCGCGAGGACGCTCCGGAGCCGGATGTGCTGGACGCCGGGACGGACATGGAGGCCGCGATCGCGAAGATGATGGCCGCGCGGGAGCGCACGCGCGCGGCCTCGTACCGCCTGGAGACGGTGACGGGGCGGGCGAAGGGGACGGAGGGGACGGGGGCGGCGCGGATCGCGGAACCCGGCCCCTTCTCCTTCGACCCTTCGATCCGTGTCGAGGACTTCGCCCGCCCGGCCGTCCGGCCCGACGCCGGCGGCTTCGAATGGGGCAGCGTCGTCCACGCCGTGCTCGCGGCCGCGGGCGAGGGCATGGAGGGCGAGCCGCTCGCGCAGCTGGCCCGCGACCTCCTCATCGAGTTCGAGCGCCCGGTCGACGACACCGGCGCGCCCACCGAGCTGCAGGCCCTGCTCGCGCTGGTCGACGTCGTGCGCGCCTCGTCCGTGTGGCGCCGCGCCATGGAGAGCGACGAGCGCTACGCCGAGGTCCCCTTCGCTGTGAACATGGGGCCGGAGGGTGGGGAGCCCGACGTGCTCGAGGGCGTGATCGACCTGGTCTTCCGCGAAAACGGCCACTGGGTCGTGGCGGACTTCAAGACGGACAGCGGCGAGGACCCGGAGTTCGAGGAGAGGGCGGGGCGATATCGTGCCCAAGTGAACCTGTATGGTCAATGTTGGGAGAAGGTGACCGGTGAGGTGGTGGGGGAGCGGGTCCTGGTCTTCACCGCGCAGGGGAGGGCGGAGGGGTGGTGAGGGGCAATTCGGCCGGCCGCCGGTAGCGCCCCCTGCGGGTCGAAGGGTTCGTGCCGGAATGATGGAATAGACGGCGTACTATACGCTATTTTGACATATGATGATGGAATAGCTACCTTTTTCGGGAATCCGGGGAGCCGATTGCTCCCGAGGCCGCAAGCCGACTCTCGGTCCGCAGCCGACTCGGCACTCGAAGGGGATCACAGAACAAGGAGCACGGAGAATGCGAACGACCGAACACGTCACCCACGTCATCGACGGGGACACCTTCACCACCTCGGGCCATGGTGCCAAGGTCCGACTCGAGCGGGTGAATGCGCCCGAGACCGGCCAGCCCGGCTACCAGGAGGCCAAGGACGAGCTCGCGAGGCTGACCCTGCATCGTCAGGCGATTGTCGAGACCAAGGCCCACGATGCCTACGGCAGGCGCGTAGCCCAGGTCTGGCGGCAATTCGACGGGATGGACGTGAACAACGCGATGAGGGCACACCTTGGTCAAGGGGTCGGCCGGTCATTCGGCTTCCGCGGGTACTAGTCGGACAGTAAGCTGGTTGGTGTGGAACACGGCCCGAGTCCGTCCAGCTGAAATCGCGAGGCTTCCCAGGGGTACGAACCCGCTGACGCGTGGATTGTCCTGTGCCGTCACCCCTCATTCGATGTAGTTCGAACCACCCCCAAGCGAGCCCACACGATGCCGATCACCCAGCTTGAACTCGCCCGGCGCCTCCGGAGCGCGCGGAAGGCATGCCACATCACGCAGACCAAGGCCGCGAAGGCGCTCGGAGTCTCCCGCTCCGCCGTGTCCCAGATGGAAACCGGACAGCGGGGCGTGTCGGGTCTGGAACTCCACCGGCTGGCCCAGCTGTACCAGCGCGATGTCGGCGATTTCCTCGAAGACCGGTTCGAGAAGACGAGTCCGCTCACGGCCATGTTCCGGGCGCACCCCGAGCTACGCGGTAGCCCGGAGGCCATGCAGTCTCTGCGACGCTGCGGGGAACTCCACCGGGAGCTCGTGAACCTGCACGAGGTTCTGGGACTGCACCGTCGCCTGTCGACGATTCCCGAGTATTCGCCGGCCACCCCCGGCTCGAAGTGGGACGCCGTCCAGCAGGGACACGCCGCGGCGGACAGGGAGCGCCGTCGGCTCGACATGGGGATCGCTCCGCTCCCTGACGTGACGGACCTCCTCGGGGCACAAGGCGTCAGTACGGCTCTGGTGGACATGGACGACGATATCTCCGGGCTCACCCTGATCGGCTCCGACGGCAACATCCTCGTCGCGGCGAACAGGGCCCACCACATCCTTCGCCGCCGCTTCTCGTTCGCCCACGAGTACGCGCACATCCTGTTGGACCGCACGCGAACGGCCATCCTGAGCCGCTCGGTGGACCGGTCCAGCGTGATGGAGGTGCGGGCCAACGCCTATGCCGCCGCGTTCCTCATGCCCGCCGAAGGTGTGCGAAGCTACGTGGACGCCTTGTCGAAGGGACTGCCGAGCCGGCCCAGGGCGGACACCTTCGATGGGAAGGAGGCCACGCGCGTGGAGGGAAGGTTGATCGCCCGGACCCAGGATCTCGAGCTGCACGATGTCGTGAGAATGGCGCACCACTTCGGAGTCAGCTGCGCCGCCATGCTGTACCGGTTGAAGGGGCTCCGATTCCTGACCGAGGATGAGCGCTCAGTGCTGGCCGCGCAGGATGGAGCGGGCGTCGCCAAGGCGCTGAGGGCGTTCCTCGGACTTCCGGAACCGGACAGCTCCGGCGGGCGGGAGAGGGTTCGGTCCAGGTTCCTGGCTCTGGCAATCGAGGCGTACGTCCGCGGCAGGATCACGAGTCGGAAGCTGGACGAGCTGGGTTGCCTGGTGGAGCTGGGGGACCTGAGCCAGAGTCTGGAGGAAGCGGGCATCGGGAAGGAGCTCGCCCACGTCGCCGAGGAATGCGGTGGGCACTAGCGCTCCCACGGGCCGGGGTGTGGCAACCGTCGCGCTTGACGCCAGCGTGCTAATCAACTTCCTGATCCTAAACCGGATGGGGATCCTCTCGGATCTGCCCGGGTACCGTTTCGTCGTATTGGATGCCGTGGAACAGGAGGTGCGGCGACCCCAGCAGCAACTCACCTTGACGAGAGCGTTCGAGCAGGGCTTTGTCGATCACGCTGGGGCCGCCAACCCAGGGGAACTTGAGGTCTTTGCGGACCACAGGAGGGTGATGGACCTCGGAGAGGCGGCGTGCCTGGCCGCAGCCGAGGTGCGTGGCTGGATGCTGGCTTCCGACGAGCGACGGCTGTTTCGCACGATTGCTCTGGGGCGAATCGGAGAGGACCGGATCCTGACGACACCTGCCATTCTGGTCTTGGCGGTGAAGGCCGGGGTGATCGCGGTCGAAGAACTGCGGGAATCCAAGGAGGAGCTGGAGCGGAACCGGTTCCGGGCGCCGCTGGAGGCGTTTGAGGGGTTGGTTTCGTCGTGAGCGCTTCTCTTTCGGGCCACTGGGAGCCACACCCCTCGCATCAAGGGCACGCCGAGCGGATACCGAGATGACGAACTCGACAGACCGTCTCGGGAATAGGCGAGGACAAGAACCGTCTCTCTACGGCGAACCCGATCAGGACTCCGGTGCTCTCTCGCCTCGGGAGCAAGAGACCGCAGACGGACTGAGGCGTCTGGATCCCCAGCTTGCTGGCCTCTACGAACTCGGGCGAGACCCCGTGTCCACCGGGAGGAAGAACGTGCTCGGAACTGCGTCCGTCACCCACTGAACGAGGTCATCCGTCCTGCTTCCCGCGAGGAGTTCGCTGCGGACCCTATCGACGCTGAAGACCCGGCCCTCCCGGTGATGATGTAGCACGCTCCTCCAGAACCCGGGACAAAGGTCGAACGAGTAGTACAGGTTCTTCGCCGTGATGAACACGTCCGAATCCACGAGGTAAGTCGGGCCGGCCGTCATGGCAGATCGAATCCTAGCCCTAGCCGCCCGGCGTATCGCTGAAAGGTGCCGCCGCGCAGCCCCGTCAGGTCATAGGCCTCCTTGAACCCGATGCGCCCCTCCATCGCGGCTCGCAGCACCTGGGTCGCGAAGAGCTCACCGACGCGGGTGTTCTGGTTGTTGTAGAAGTCGCCTCCGGTAGGCGTCGTGCCGCGCTTTAGTTCCCGACGCACGTAGTGCTCGTAGAATTCGAAGAAGGTGCTCCGGTCCACGAGATTCAGGTCCAGCGCTCGCCGGGAAGCGAAGATCGGGCTGACCTTGAACACCCGGGCGAGCGTCTCGAAGCGACTCGCTTCCCGTCCGACTTTCCTCCACTGCGCCCGCAGCTCCCTCACTGGAACGAGCAACTCCGCCGCTGCCGCGTTACACCAGTCCTCCACGTCCGAACCACCGGGCAACAGGGATTGGAAACCGGACAGCCCTTCCTTACCGAGCCAGATGTGAGCCAACTCGCGAGCGAGGGTGAACATCTGCGCCGATTTCGCGTCCGCGCCGTTCACGAAGATCAGCGGCGCGAAGGTGTCGGTGAGGGCGAAGCCGCGAAACTCGTCCACCCTCAGTCGGCGGTGGGTGTTGTTACCCACGACGCCGTTGATCACCGCCATCACGCCCAGGTGCTCGATCACTCGGCGCAACTCGCTCACGGCGTCCTGCCAAGTGTGAACTCCCGTAGCCCAACCGCCATCGAGACCGAGCGTTCTCCGCATCTCGCGGCCGACGGCGTCCGGCTCATCGGCTAGGCCAGCAGTTCCGACGAACGCCAACGGTTCCACGTCGCTCTCGACCAATGACTCCCGCAGCCACTCCTGTCGGCGTCGCATGGTGTAGAGGGTGTCGAGCAGGTCGGGGCTCGGCGTCCTTTGGTCGGCACCGGCCATGGTGCGATAGTCGGGAACCGGAAGACGCTCCACGGGAGGCTCGGGAAGGAACAGGTAGCCCAGCGGCGTGTGCGTGGCCTTGGCCAGCTTCTCCAGCTGCTTGAGCGTGGGCTGCCTTTCGCGTCCGACCCAAGCCGGGAGTTGAGGGATGCGGGCCGCAAGGTCACTCAAGTCGTAGCCAGCGCGCTCGCACGCCCAGCGAAGCATCTTCGGAGGTACTGGAACGCGAGTCATGCCCTGACCCTCGCAGCATTGCCGCTACCGCCGTCGAACGGCGCCAGATCGCTACCCAACGACCCATGGAGCAGGGAGTCGAGAAGGCGACTGCGGGTTGCCTCCACCGCATCCAGCGCGGCTTCCAGCCGGTATCCCGCCGCGCGCAGGGCGGGCGTGATGAACTTCGTGCAGATGTCGCGTTCCGAGAGGCTCGGCCTGTCCATCCGGGTCGGGGTCCTCCGATTCCGTTCGGTGCCCGAATCCGCATCCGGTGATCGGCCGTACCCCAGCCGAGAGGCTCCGGCGCTGGCGCTTCCTTCCGTTAGTGTTAGTGGTAATGTAACGGTCGTGGCCACGCCGGTTGGGGTGGCGGAAACCCGTCACGGAAGAGAACCCGTCATCATGGAAGCGAATCCGTCCAGGCCCGTCGGAGCGTGACATGGAGATCCGTTCTTGCTGACCGGCCTGCGTCTGGCCGAGCCGCCCGCACCCGAACGGGACGCCTTCCCCTTTGCGATTTCGGCCCTGCGCGGCCTGGGGCCGATGAGCATCCCCGGCCCGGTGACCTTCTTCGCGGGGGAGAACGGATCCGGGAAGTCCACCCTGCTCGAGGCGATCGCGATCGCCGCAAATCTCCCCACGGTCGGGAGCAAGGAGGTCGGCGCGGACGACTCCCTGGTGAGCCAGCGGAAGCTCGCCAGCCGCCTGACCGCGGTCTGGGACCGGAAGATGCACCGAGGGTTCTTCCTCAGGGCCGAGGACCTCCTCGGCTTCGTCGGCCGGCTGGACGGCATCGTGGCGGTGATGGAGGCGCGCCTCTCGGAGATCGAGCGCGAGTACCGGGGACGGTCCGAGCTGGCCAGGCGACTCGCGACGGGGCCGGTGGTCGCGACGCTGGGCTCCATTCGCGCGCGGTACGGCGACAACCTGGACGCGAATTCCCACGGCGAGACCTTTCTGCATGTCTTTCGGGAGCGTTTCGTGCCGGGCGGCCTCTACCTGATCGACGAGCCCGAGGCCGCACTCTCGCCGCAGAGCCAGCTCGGCTTCGTGTCGATGATGTCCGACGTGGTGAGCGAAGGGGGCCAGCTGATCATCGCGACTCACTCGCCGGTGCTGATGGCGGTGCCCGGCGCGACGATCTACAACTTCGACGAGTCGCCGCTGCGGGAGGTGGCCTACGAAGCCCTCGGCGGAGTGCGGCTCATTAAGGACTTTCTGCAGGCGCCCGAGCGGTACATGCGCCACCTGTGGCGGAAGCCCGGCGCGGAACCGCGCGACCGCTAGAACTTCCTCAGCCCCCGGTCGCCGTCACTCGTCGCTTTTCCGCCGTCAGGCCACGGAGCTGGCCGGGTGTGGAAGAGGTGTGAAGGGAGGAGGCGGTACGTCGCGCGGGGCGTTGGTCTTGCGATCACGCGAAGGGCGGTGTGTGACGCGTGCGAGCGGTGTGGCCGGACGGCGGCGGCCCGGTCGCACGCGAACGAGTGGGAACGGCGACGCATCCGCGCCGGCCGCTTCGCTTCACCCCGCCCACGCTGTAAAGTATACATTACACTATGTAATGTCTGCTATACATTTTGCCAC
>JAPPNM010000069.1 GCA_028873825.1 Gemmatimonadota bacterium
TTCTTGCCTTGATTTGCGATACTTCCGTCATGCCAGCCCGGCGCCTCGCCGCTCTCGGTGCTCGGGCGGCCTTATCCACGGACTGCTCCGCGAGAGAGCCCGGTCGACCGGCTTCATCGGCGTCTCCCTTCATCCCCCCATGCGATACCTCAGCGAGGCCTTGATCCGCCGGCCCTTCGGGCTGTGCGTGAAGCCGTCGTAGGACGCCTCCCACCTAACCAGCGGCGGGTCGGAATCCAACACGTTCAGCACGTGCAGACCCACGTCGAGCCGCTCGGACGAGCGTTTGAGCAGGCTGAGGTCCCAGGTGACGAACGGGTCGATATCTTCGAACCTGGTTCCCACGAAGGCTTCGTTGGTGTATCCCGAGACGGCGTTGCGGTTGCCGACCAGACTGTAGCCGCCCGCGTGATACCCGGCGGAGAAGCTCGATTTCCACTGGGGCAGGGGAGGGGCGATGGGGTTTCCCCAGTTCAGTTTCCCGGCTGCGTCGTGTTCGTCGAGCACTCTCTGCTCGCCCAGGTTCAGGGCCCTGACGGTGAACTCCCCGACGTAGGTGCCGGAGAACTCGAGGGACACCAGTGCCTCCGGCAACGAAATGCTGGTGCTCGCGTGCACGTCGAGTCCCGACATCTGGATGCCCGGCCAGTTGACGAAGCGCGATTCGATTCGTTCCACCGATTGAATGTCGCATGAACCGTCTTTCCTGTCGCCGGGACAGGTCACCAGATCCTGCACCGCCGTTCGCTTGTCCCCACCATCCGCGTAGAGGCTCGCGATGCCTTCATAGGGCAGGACATCGATCATGTCTTTGAAGTCGTAGTTCCAGAAGTCGAGCGAGGCGCGAAAGCGCGGCAGTTGGTAGATGATCCCCACGTTGTAGGTGAGGGCGCGCTCCGGCTTGAGATCCTTGTCTCCGTAGGTGTCTATGGCTTTGTAAATGCCTGCGGCGCTTACGTATTCCAGGCCTGTGTTCAGATCCTCGTTGAGATCGTCGACGGACGGGGTGCGGAAGGTGGTCTGCACCGATGCCCTTAGCGCCACGGTGTCGTCCAATTCAACGCGCACGGCGACCTTCGGGTCGAAGCTCCTCACCGAACCGTGAAACTCGTAGTTGGCCGCGACCTGGCCGTGAATGCGGTCGCCGAGTGCGAGGCGCGATTCCGCGAAGAGGCGGTGGACGGACTGCGCATCCTCGTAGTTGAAGAAGCCGCCGGTGAAGTGAAAGGGCCCGAACTGGGCCGCGCAGCTCCTGTCTCCCGGCACGGGGCACGGCGTGACATCCAGATCCCCGGCGTCGTTCGGGTCCGCGTTCACGGCCAGCCTGCGGAACTGGTACCCGACCGCGTATTCCGCCGTCTCCTCCGCCAGGTTCCCCTTGAGCATCGCGTCGATGGCGATCAGCTTGGCGTCGTTGTCCAGGTTGACTTCGCCGTTCATCCAGTCGATGAGTTCCTGAGTGTTCTCAAGGCCGGCGACGTAGTCGGGGTTGGGCTGGTCGCGATAGGTGGCCCCCGGCTGCACCGAGTGCTGATGGGCGCTGCTGAACGGGTTGTAGTACATGCAGTCGCCCTGCCCGGCCACCTTGCCGCCCGGGGGCCCAAGGACCATGCCGGACGGGCTCGATGGATCCGCCACCACGCCGACCCCGCAGTCCGGCCCTCCGAAGCCCCGGAAGGCCAGGAACTTGCGGTACAGGTACTCGCCGGGAAGGTTGGCGTTGCCCGAAGACTGCGAGTAGCTGGCGGCGAGCTCGAAGGTCGTTTTCCTTCCTCCGAAAGCTTCGAATTCCCGTTCGACGGAGCCGGCGATCCGCCGGGTGCGGGAGTCGCGTCGCAGCGTCCGCGGGGGACCGGAGTTTCCGACCATGCGGCCGAAGAAATACCAGTCGTTTTCCAGGCACGCCTCCGTGCCGGCGAACCCGGCGCTCTGTCCGTAGCTGCGGCAGAACGCCTCGCGTCCCGGATGGTCGGGCTGGATAAGCTGGCTGCCGTTGTACGGGGATATGGGCGGGTACGAGGGGGTGGTGAGCCACTCGGGGGTGCTGGCCTCCGCCCACAGGCCTTCCAGGTGGTAGTTCGTCCCGTTCGCGAGGCTCCCGTTCAGCTCGGCGAAGGCCCGGATCTGCCGCGAAGCCTCGGCCAGGTTGTCGAAGGGCCCGTAGTCGAAGCGACAGGTTTCGGCCGGTTCCAGGAAGCCGCCGAAGCCCTCGCACCGCGGGTCGACGAAGACGCCCCCCCAGCCGCCGTAGTGCGCGTCGGTGAGGGCCGCGACGAATTTCTCCTTGGTCTCGTCTCCGGTCAGCCTGGGGAAGAGGAAGGCGCCCGGATTGCCGGTGTACGACCAGCCGCCGCCACCCGGAACGAACCCGCCCAGCGTCCAGTCCCGCTCCTCGACGGTGAGCTCCTGGGTCGAGAAGATCTCCGCCGACACGACCGCATGCGCATTCGCCCCCACCTGCGAACCCCAGATTGCCCCGAAGTTCGTCTCCCCCGCCCCCGCGTAGTACTCGTGCGATCCGGAGATCTCGAGGCCCTCGAAGTCGCCGCGCGTCAGGAAGTTGACCACCCCCGCCACGGCGTCGGAACCGTACACGGCGGATGCCCCCTCCTTGACCACCTCGATCCGGTCCATGGCGATCGACGGAAAGGCGTTGACATCGACGAAGCGGCCCCCCGCAAGACGGATGGGGATGTACACCTGGCGGCGGCCGTTGAGGAGCACCAGGGTGCGCGAGGCTCCGAGACCCCGGAGGTTCACGTTGGCCACGGTCTCCGACACCAGACCGGGGGGCCGGGTGGTGTACCACCCCTGGCGCGACCCGAGGATGCCGTAGCTTGCGGTCACGTTCCGGAAGAAGTCGAACGCCTGGGGCGAACCCAGTTCGGCCATGGTCCTGCGGCCGGACACCTCCACCGCGTAGGGGAGCCGGGTCGGCGACTCCGCGAAGGCCGTGCCGGTCACCACCAGTTCGCGAAGGTGGAAGGCGTCGGGGTCCATGCGGAATTCCAAGAGCACGGTGTCGCCCTCGATGACGGTGACCGTCTGCGACGCGCTCCCGTGGCCGAAGGCCCCGGCCCGGATTTCATGGGTCCCGGCGGGTACGTCCGTCAGGGTGAAGCGCCCGTCGGCGCTCGAGCGCGCCCACATTTCCAGCGCGGGCAGCTCGACACGGGCCCCCTCGATGGGTCTCGACGTCGCGGCGTCCGTCACGGTGCCGGCGACGGCGCCGGTCGCCTGGGCGGCGAGCGGTCCGGCGAACGCGAGGGCCGCGACCGGGGCGAAGAGCGGGAGAAGCATGGAGGCCGACAGTGGGCGTCGTCGCATCGGGGTCACCCTATCTGATAGTCGCGGGTGTGCGAGAATCCGGCATTTCCGCCCGAACGGCCCACCCGCGCAACCTCCGGGCGACTGCTGATAAAATGGACACGACGGGATGGCAAAGTCAAATCGGCCGTCCGTCGGCCCTCCGCCGCCTTCCCCGATTGACCGCCCGAAATCGGCCCGGTTACCTTCGAGAACCCGCCCCGGGGTCCCGCCGGCTCCCCCCCGGCCGCGAGCGCCCGGCGGCTCCCCGAATCCCAGCACCCGGGCCTCTCCGTGCGGACCGACCTCATTCGCAACTTCTGCATCATCGCGCACATCGATCACGGGAAGTCCACCCTGGCCGACCGGCTCCTGGAGGCGACGGGCGCGGTGGACCGCCGCCGCATGAGGGACCAGGTGCTCGACGACAACGAGCTCGAGCGGGAGCGCGGCATCACGATCAAGCTGCACGCCGTCCGAATGTCGTACGCCGCCAACGACGGCCGGCGCTTCGCCTTCAACCTGATCGACACCCCCGGCCACGTCGATTTCACCTACGAGGTCTCCCGCTCGCTCGCGGCCTGCGAAGGCGCCATACTGGTCGTCGACGCGACCCAGGGCGTGCAGGCCCAGACGCTGTCCAACCTCTTCCTGGCCCTCGAGGCGGACCTCGAGATCGTTCCGGTCCTCAACAAGATCGACCTTCCCGGGGCCGAGCCCGAGCCCCGGCGGGAGGAGGTGGCCGACCTCATGGGCGTCGATCCGGCCCTCGTGCTCGAGGTCTCGGCCAAGGAGGGGCGGGGGATAGAGGCGGTCCTGGAAGCGGTCGTCGAGCGCATTCCCTCGCCGGCGGGAGACGCCGCCGCTCCGCTTCGGGCGCTCATCTTCGACTCCTGCTACGACCGGTACCTGGGAGCCGTGCCCACGGTTCGGGTCGTGGACGGAACGCTGAAGGCCGGCATGTCGGTCACCTTCGGGACCGTGGACACCCGCTACGAGGTTACCGAGGTGGGACACCTGCGGCTGGGACGCGTCCCCGCGGAGTCGCTCGGCCCCGGCGACGTGGGCTACCTGGTGGCGGCGATCAAGGCGGTGAGCGACACGCGGGTCGGGGACACCGTTCTGGACGCCGCCGACCGGTCCGGGGACCTGCTTCCCGGCTACCGGGAGGCCAGGCCCCTGGTCTTCGCGGGTCTCTACCCCTCCGACGCGGACGACTACGAGGAGCTCAGGGACGCGCTGCACCGCCTCCGGCTCAACGACGCCTCGCTGCACTTCGAGCCGGAGACGTCGCGCGCCCTGGGGTTCGGCTTCCGCTGCGGCTTCCTCGGTCTCCTCCACCTGGAGATCGTTCAGGAGCGGCTCGACCGCGAGTTCGGCGTCAAGCTCGTCACGACGGTCCCCAACGTGAAGTACCGGGTCGCCATGGCGGACGGGGGCACGGTGTCGGTGGAGAACCCCACCGACCTCCCCGACCGGGCCCTGGTCGATTCGGTCGCGGAACCGGTGGTCAGGGCGCGCGTCGTAACGCCGGCGGACTACATCGGCAACGTGCAGAAGCTCTGCCACGAGCGCCGAGGCGTGTTCAGGGGGATGCACTACCTCGATCCGCGCCGGGTGGAGATGGACTACGAGCTGCCGCTGGCCGAGATCGTCCTGGACTTCTACGGGCGGCTCAAGGGGGGAACGAGGGGATACGCGGCCCTGGACTACGAGTTCCACGAGTACCGGGCCGGCGACCTGGTCAAGGTGGACATCCTGGTGAACGGGGAACCGGTCGACGCCTTCTCGGTCATCCTCCACCGCGCCAACGCGTACCGGCACGGGCGGGCCCTGGTCCGCAAGCTGAAGGAGCTGATTCCCCGGCAGCAGTTCCAGGTCGCCCTGCAGGCCGCGATCGGGGGCCAGGTGATCGCGCGCGCAAACGTCAAGGCCGTGCGCAAGAACGTCACCGCCAAGTGCTACGGGGGCGACGTCACACGCAAGCGCAAGCTCCTCGAGCGCCAGAAGGCGGGGAAGAGGCGGATGAAGCAGGTGGGGTCGGTGGAGATTCCGCAGGAGGCGTTCATGGCGGTGCTGCAGCTGGACGCGGAGCCCGCGTGAGGCGGGCTGGGCGCAGAGCGGCTCCCGGGGGCGCCGGGGGCGCGGACCCCCGCCGGCGCTGGATCGCCGGGGTGGACATCGGCGGCACCAACCTGCGGGTGGGACTGGTTCCGTTCGAGGGGGGGCGGCCGGCGGCGGTCAGGCGGGAGCGGTCGCGCACCGAGCGCGGCCCGGCGCACGTGGCGGCCCGCGTGGCCGCCATGCTTCGGGACGCGGCCGGCGAGGTCGAGCCCGGGTCGGTGGCGGGGATGGGCGTGGGCGTCCCGGGGACGGTGGACCGCAAGCCGGGGGTCGTGCGCGAGACCCCGAACCTCGGGTGGCGCAACGCTCCGCTGCGCGATCTGATCGGCGAGGCGGCCGGCCTGCCCGTCGCTCTCGACAACGACGCCAACTGCGCGGCCTACGGCGAGTGGTGGCAGGGGGCGGGGCGGGGGGCGGAACGGATGATCGCGGTGACGCTCGGCACGGGCGTCGGCGGAGGGATCGTGATCGGCGGCGAGATCTACCGCGGCGCTTCCGACGCCGCCGGCGAAGTAGGTCACACGTCGGTGGACTTTGCGGGAAGACTCTGCGCATGCGGCTCCCGCGGCTGCGTGGAGGCGTACGCGTCGGGGCCGGGGATCGCGGCCAGCGCCGTGGAGGGGCTCGCGGACGCCGGCGACTCCGTGCTCGGCGCCGTCGCGGACGCCGGCGACGGCCGGGTCACCGGCCGCGCCGTGTGCGAAGCCGCGGCGGCGGGCGACGCCCACGCGGTTCGGGTGCTGGCGGAGACGGCCCGGATTCTGGCGGCGGCGGTGGCCAACCTGGTCAACCTTCTCAACCCCGACCTGATCGTGATCGCCGGCGGCGTGACGGCGGCCGGCGACCACCTCTTCGGGCCGCTGGGCCGCGAAGTCCGCCGCCGGGCGTTCCGCTCCGCGGTCGACGCCTGCCGCATCGTTCCGGCCGAGCTCCCCGGCACCGCCGGGATGGTCGGCGCGGCGGGGGTCTTCAAGCGCACGGCGTACGGTCATGTCTGAAGCGATCCGCCCCGGTCCCAGGCGCCTGGGCGTATTGGGGACCTTGGTACGCGACACGATTCGCCATCCCGGCCTAAGTCGGCCGGTCCGGGCGTGGGGGGGCGTGGCCTACGCGCTCGCCGCTCTGGACGCGGTTCTGCCGCCGGGGTGGATCCTCGTGCCGGTCGTCAAGATCGGCGGCGACCTCTTCGCGGAGGCAAGGGCGTACCTGCGCTCCTTCGCCCGGATCGGCGACATGACTTTCGCGCGGCGCGCGCCCCAGGCGAACAACCGGGTCGAGCTGGTCTATTCGACCCCCTCCGACCGCGTCGAGACGGTGACCGGGGGGGTGCCGGGGTGGTCGGCCGAAGAGCTGGGGGAGTTTCTCCCCGGATTCGACGCGCTGTATGTGAATTTCGTCGCCGGGCGGGAGCTCGATCCGGAGGGCGCCCGGCGCATACGGGACGAGTTCGCCGGTCCCTGCCACGCGGACCTGCATTCGCTGTTCCTGGACCTCCGAAGCGACGGCCACCGGCGGCCGCGACACCTTCCCAAGGGCGAGGACTGGGCCGGATCCTTCGACACCGTTCAGATGAACCGGGACGAGTTCGCACTGTTCCGGGGCGGCGCGGAGGATCCCCCCGGCGCCGTCGCGGGAGCGCTTGCCGCCCGTGCCGCGATGCTCGTCGTGACCCTGGGAGCGGACGGGGCGGAGATCATGACCGCCGGCGGACCGCGCGGCACCGTGGAGACGGAGCGGGTCCCCGTTCGGGCGGGCCCCGCCCCCGGCGACCCCACCGGATGCGGCGACATCTGGGGAGCCACCTTCTTCGCGGGCCTCCTCGGCGGCGCCGGCCCGGCGGTCGCCGTCGCGCGAGCCCACCGAATGGCTCGCGCAAAGCTGGGGTCGAGCGGCCCCGACGAGTTCCGCGCCTCCCTCGCCGCCGCCGAACCTCACTCCCTCGCCGCCGCCGAACCTCTCTCCTTCTCTCGCCCGATGTAATGAAAACATTACATTATGTCATGTGTAGTATACATTTCGCACCGGTCAAGGACGGTTGTTCCAAGTGCGGGTGATCGAGATTCCCCCGTCTCTCGACTACCGCAACGTCGAGACGCTGTACTCCGCGGTCGAATCCGGGGAGACGGGACCGGTGCTCTTCGACGCCCGCCGCCTCGAATGGACCGATCCCAACGGAATGCTGGCGCTGCTGGCCGCCGGCAGAGTCGCGGGAGAGGGCGGAACGCCGCCGCGGATATCTCTGCCCGAGCGGCGCGAGGTCGTCGGCTACATCAACCGCATGGGCTTCGCGCGCGCCGCCGCGGAGATCTTCTCGCCGCCTCCCCGCGAGGCGGGGCGCCGTCCCGCGCGGTCCTCCGACGTGCTCCTGGAGATCACGCCCATCACGACGAACTCGGACGTGCATGCGGCGGTGGACCGCGTCCAGTCCCGGGCCGGCGCCATCCTCTCCCGTTCCCTTCGCTATCCGGCGGCGGCGGTGGTCCAGTTCTCGGTCATCCTGTCCGAGGTCTGCCAGAACATCGTCGAGCACGCCGAGGGGTCCGGCTGGGTCGCGGCCCAAGCATACAACTGGGCCCGGCGGCTGGGACGGCATGTGGCGGTCATCGCGGTCTGCGACCTGGGGCGGGGCTTTCGGGCGTCGCTGGAGGAGGGACATTCCGCACGCTTCGCCGACCGGTGGGGAGACGCCACCGCTCTCGAGGCCGCCTTCCTCCTCGGCCTGACGCGCTTCCCCGACACGGGCCGCGGGCAGGGCATCCAGCAGATCCGCAAGCAGGTCGCCCGCTGGAACGGCCTGCTGTCGATACGGAGCGGCACCGCGCGCATAGCCGACGCGCCCTCCTGGAGCCGGAATCCGCCGCTCGAGGAGAAGCTCGCCGGTTTTCCGGGCGCCCAGATCAACATCATCCTGCCGGAGCGGACAGGTGAGTGACCGTTCGGGGCTCCACCCCGGCGGTCGTTCCGGCATCGACGTGAGCGCGATCGTGCGGGACGCTCTGGCGTCGCCCCACGCGGACCTCGTGACCCGCCCGACGGGCCGTGCCGTGCGGAAAGCGATCGAGGCGCGCATCGCCCCCTCCCGGCCGCCCGTCTCGGTATCCCTGGTCGATTTCACCCGCGTCCGGGTCATCGACTTCAGCTGCGCCGACGAAGTGGTGGCCGGACTGCTGCTGCGCCACCTGCCTCCCGGGCGGCCGCGCGACGCGTTCTTTCTCTTCCGGGCGGTGGAGGAGGTGCACGGCCACGCCGTCGGCGAGGTCCTCGCGCGGCACGGCCTCGCCGCGGTCTGCACCTTCGGCGGCGGACGCTTCCGGCTCGTCGGCAGCGCGTCGCGAGGGGAACGCGCGGCGTGGTCGGTTCTGGAACGGCGCGAGCGCATACGCCACTGCGACTCGGCGTCGCTTCTCGGCCCCGGAGGACGGGCTCTGCTCGGGCGGCTGTGCGAACGACGCCTCGCCTACCGGGATTCCGCGGGCGGATCGGCGGCGCTGACCGCGCTCGCCCGCACCCTCCGCGACCGCGACCCGCCCGGTTCGCAACGGAGCGCCCAGTGAGCCGCGCCGGGAAGACGAGCGGCAAACGCGGCCTCGCCACCGAAGCCGTCCACGCGGGCGGGCCCGAAGCCCGCCCCGGCCACCCGGTCGTGGCTCCGATCGTGCGGAGTTCCACCTTCCACTGGACCGGCCCCGGCGACGGCGTGGAGCTGCGCTACGGCCGCTACGGCAACAGCCCCAACCAGTGCTCCGTCGCGGCCAAGATCGCCGCGCTCGAGGGCACCGAGTCGGCGCTGGCGCTGGCCAGCGGCATGGCGGCGATCTCCATGACCCTCCTCGCCGTCGCCGAGGCCGGCGATCACATCGTGGCAAGTCGCCACCTCTACGGCGCCACCCGCGCGCTCCTCGCGCACGAGCTGCCCCGGCGCGGCATCGCGGCCACCTTCGTGGACCCCTGCGACCCCGGCGCCTGGCGCGCCGCCCTGACCCCCGCCACCCGGGTCGTCCTCATCGAACTGCCCACCAACCCCGCCCTGCGCGTCTTCGACATCGGCCCGGCCCGCGACGCGGCCCGCTCGGCAGGCGCCGTCCTCGCCGCCGACATGACCTTCGCCACCCCGGTCGGCATCCGCGCCGCGGAGCACGGCGTCGACGCGGTCGTCCATTCGGCGACCAAGTACCTGGGCGGCCACTCGGACTTGGTCGCCGGAGCCGTGGCGGGGAGCGCGGAGCTGGTGGGGCGCGTCACGAGGATGATGAAGCTGTACGGCGCCTCCATCGACCCTCAGACGGCGTGGCTCCTGGAGCGCGGCATTCGCACCCTCCCGGCCCGGGTGGAGCGCCACAACCGCACGGCCCTCGCCCTGGCGAAGTGGTTCGCCGGATTGGACGGAGTGCGCCGGGTCATCCACCCGGGGCTCCCGTCCCATCCGGACCACGAGCGCGCCACCGCCATGCTGGACGGCTACGGCGGGATGCTCTCGATCGTGCTGGAGGGCGGCGGCGAGGTCGCCGACCGGTTCTGCGCCAGCCTGGAGCTGGCGGCCGCCGCTCCGTCCCTGGGCGGGGTGGAGACCCTCGTGTCCCAGCCCCGTCACACCTCGCACGCGGACCTGTCGCCCGCCGAGCTGGACGCGCTGGACATTCCCGACGGTTTCGTGCGGATTTCGGTGGGGCTGGAGGACATCGAGGACCTGAAGGCGGACTTCCGCGCGGCGGTGGCCGCGGCCTTGAACGCGAACGCGTGACGGAAAGCCCGGGCCGGGCCGCCCGCCCCGCCTACTCCGCCCCCATGAACGGGTACTCCGCGCTCGTCGGCGGAGCCAGGTTCTCCTTGATCGTCCGGGGCGACAGCCACCGGATGACGTTGTACGCCGAGCCCGCCTTGTCGTTCGTCCCCGACGCCCGCGCCCCGCCGAAGGGCTGCTGCCCCACCACGGCCCCCGTGGGCTTGTCGTTGATGTAGAAGTTGCCCGCTGCGTTGCGCAGCCGCTCCAGCGCGTCGCGCACCCCCGCGCGGTCCTGCGAGAAGACCGCTCCGGTCAGCGCGTACGGCGAGGTGGCGTCGACCATGTCCAGCGTCTCGGTCCACTTGTCGTCGGGGTACACGTGGACCGACATGACCGGTCCGAATATCTCGTCGCACATCGTCTCGTGGACGGGGTCGGAGGCCAGGACCAGCGTGGGACGGATGAAGAAGCCGTCCTCGCCTGAGTACTCGCCCCCGGCGATCACCTCCGCGCCGGGGCCGGCCGCGGCCCGGTCGATGTAGCCGGTGATCGCGTCGAAGGCCCCCCGGTCGATGACCGCGTTGACGAAGTTCCGGAAATCCGCGGGGTCCCCCATCGCCAGCCCGTCGGTCTCGGCGACCAGATCGTCGCCGATCTCCTTCCACACGGAGGCGGGAATGTAGGCGCGGGACGCCGCCGAGCACTTCTGGCCCTGGTACTCGAAGGACCCGCGCACGATCGCCGTGCGGAGCGCCGCGCGGTCGGCGCTGGGGTGCGCGACGATGAAGTCCTTCCCCCCCGTCTCTCCCACCAGCCGCGGGTAGGACCGGTAGCGGGCGATGTTCCTCCCCACGGTCGTCCACAGCGACCGGAACACCTCCGTCGAGCCGGTGAAGTGGAGTCCGGCGAAGTCCGGGTGCTCCAGGGCCACGGCGGTAATCCCGGCAGGATCGCCCGGCACGAAGTTGATCACGCCCGGCGGCAGCCCCGCTTCTTCGAGCAGCTTGTAGTTGTAGTACGCCGACAGCACGGCGTGCTTGGACGGCTTCCACAGGACCCCGCATCCCACCATCGCCGGCGTGCCGGCCAGGTTGGCGCCGATCGCCGTGAAGTTGAACGGAGTGACGGCGTACACGAAGCCCTCCAGGGGCCGGTACTCGATGCGGTTCCAGACGCCCTTCTCCGAGACGGGCTGGTGGTCGAAGATGCCCTCGGCGAAGTGGGCGCCGAAACGAAAGAAGTCGATGGTCTCGCAGGCGGAGTCTATCTCGGCCTGGAAGGCCGTCTTGCTCTGGCCGATCATCGTCGCCGCGTTGAGGGTCGCTCGCCACGAGGTCGAAAGCAGCTCCGCGGCCTTGAGGAACACGGCGGCGCGGTCCTCCCAGCGCCACGACGCCCACTCCCGGCGCGCCTCGATCGTGTTCGCGATGGCGCGCCCGGCCTCTTCGGCGCCGGCTTCGTGCCACACGCCGAGGCGAAGCCCGTGGTCGTGCGGCGCGCGCAACGGGTGAGTCCTCCCGGTGCGGATTTCCTCGCCCCCGATGATGACGGGGATGTCGGCGTCCTGGTCGGAGATGGAGCGCAGCGCGGCCTTCAGTTCGGCCCGCTCGGGCGTGCCGGGAGCGTAGGAGAGTACGGGTTCGTTGACGGCGGGGGGCAGACGAATCGTTCCGGACATAGGTTCTTTTCGGACTCCTGAGGTTGGCGGGAAGCACCCGGAATCGCAGGCAATGTCAGGCGGCCGCCGCCGTTGCGCAACCGGCCGGCGCGGCGCCCGGCAGAACCGGGGGGCATGCGCCGCGCATCCGGCGGACACGCCCTCGAGCGGTCCTCCCGCCGACGCGGTCGTTGACGCTCGCGAAGGGGCGTCGGTACCTTCGTTGCGACCCCGCGTGGCGCGACACCGCGCCGCATTGCACCGGCGGTTCGACCGCGGCCCGGTCCGCGGGCCGGGCCGGGCCGCCCTCGCTTCCCTCGACGGAGAATGGGTACCAGAGACCGGATCGAAGCGGTGCTCGATTCCATACGCCCGGCCATCCGCTCCGACGGCGGCGACGTGGAGCTCGTCGGGTGGAACGAAGCGCGGGGAACGGTGGAAGTCCGGTTGATGGGCGCTTGCGAGGCCTGCCCGATATCCATGTTCACGCTCAAGGAGGGGATCGAACAGCGGCTCAGGGCTTCCGTGCCCGAGGTGCTGACCGTCGAAGCCCACTGACCCGCACATGAGCGAGAACGGTCTGGCGGACGCGGTGACCCGCGCGCTCGCCCGCGTGGTCAACCCGGTCACCGGGAAGGACGTGGTCGCGGGCGGCCAGGTGGCGGGAGTGGCCGTTGACGACCTGGGCGGCGCCACCTTCGTCTTTTCTCTCCGGCGGGGCGATCCGGGGGCCCTGGTGCGCCGCGCGCGGGCCGCGGCCGAGGCGGTGGAGGGCGTCAGCGGCGTCAAGGTGGACGTTCAGCTGCCCCAGAGCGCGGGCGGTGAGGAGCAGGGGAGCGCCCGGCCCCGCAAGCCCGGGCTGCAACCGGGGTCGGTCCCGGCCCCGACCCCCAGGCCCGGCATCCTCGCCGGGGTGAAGCGCATCGTGGCCGTCAGTTCCGGCAAGGGCGGAGTGGGCAAGTCGATGGTGGCGACCAACCTGGCGGCCTACGCGGCCTCCCGGGGACTGGACGCCGGATTGCTGGACGCGGACATCTACGGCCCCAACATTCCCGTCATGTTCGGTGAGGAGCGGCGCCCCGCGGTGGCGGGCGCAAAGGGCTCCGAGATGATCGTCCCGCTCGAGTCCCACGGCGTTCGGCTAATGAGTCTGGGCTTCCTGCTCGAGCGCGAACAGCCCGCGATCATGCGCGGTCCCCTGATAGCCGGCATCCTCAAGCAGTTCATGGAGCAGGTCGACTGGGGCAGTCTCGATCTGATGATCGTGGACATGCCTCCCGGCACCGGCGACGCGCAGCTCTCGCTGGTTCAGACGGTCGATCTGGACGGGGCGCTGATGGTCACGACGCCCCAGAAGGTCGCGACGGGCGACGTGCGCCGCGGCGTCAAGATGTTCGAACGGGTCAACACCCGGGTCGTGGGAATCGTCGAGAACATGTGCGGTTTCCGCATTCCCGGCACCGGAGAGGTGGTCGATCTCTTCGGTCGCGGGGGCGGGGAGGAGCTCGCCGGCGAACTTTCCGTGCCGTTCCTGGGGAGGATCCCGCTGGATCTCGCGGTTCGCCTGGCGGGCGACGAGGGCAGGCCTACGGTGCTGTCGGCGCCCCGGTCCGCCGCGGGGATGGCCCTGACGGAGGTCGGCGAACGGCTGCTGGCTGCGCTCGAAGACCTTCCGCGTCGCCGGTAGCGCCGCAGCCCCGCCGCATCGCGGGCCGCCGCCTACTCCCGCTCCAGCCAGCGGCGGTCGCTCGCCGAAAGGACCCCTCTGCTCCGCACCCGCGCCAGGAGCTTGAGCACCACCCAGCCGACGAGCATGACCGGCGCGACCTTGAACAGGAGGAAGCCGGCTATCCCCACGGTGAGACCGAGGAGCGAACCCACCACCGACAGCACGATCCAGACCGCCACGATGCTCACGATGCCCATGGCCAGGAATGTCAAAAGCGCTCCGATCATTCCTCCTCCACCCGGCAGCCCGCGGACGAGATCCCCGCGGCGTTCGACCGGCGGCCCATCCGCGTTGGCCCGCTTCGCCCATGCGGCCAAAATGTAATGTTAGCTTGACATAATGTCATGTTTTCTTTACCTTTCAATCCCCTTGCGGCTCCGCTCTTCGTTGCCTTTCGGTCACCCGACATTATAATAGCTCAATTCGGAGCGGATCAGGGAATCCACTCGAGGTCGACGCTTCCGAGGACGGCGGCGATCTCGACTTCCACCCTGCGCTCGGCGGCGGCCCAGTTGAGCGACTGATGGAAGTCGCCCCGCTTTTCGAGCCCCTCGGTGTCGATGGCGGCCAGGAAGCTTCCGGGCCGTCGCAGTCTGATCCCCAGCGACCTGGGCACCTGGATGGCGAGAGCGCCCAGCCCCATTTCGACGTCCAGGACGGCGTCCCGGGGCCATTCGCCGTCCAGGCGCAGGACCACCGAGCCCAGACCCGACTTCACCGCCAGGCGTTCGACGTTCAGGTTGCCGACGCCCCACACCCGCAGATCGGCGGCGCCGACGGCGATTTCGGCCGACTCCATGGGTTCGGGATTGACCTCCTCCACCCGAATTACCGATTCGGAGGCGCCGGTGTTGACCGCCAGCTTCCGCAACGCAAGCCCGGTCAGGTCGAGGTCGGCGCGTCCGGCTCCGAAATTCATGTCGAGATGGAGAGGGAGGCCGGGGCCGAGAGCGAGCTCCAGGGACGTGTCCGGCGGCCAGTCGTCCGGGTCGGCGCGCCGGGAACCGGCCGCCGAGAGCCCCACCGCCAGTCGTCCTCTCTCGTACTCGGTCCTCGGCGCGGCGCGGTCCGCGTCGAACTGGAATACGGCGCTGTAGAGCAAGCCCGGGTCGCCGCGGCGGATCTCGAGCGATCCCGCGCCGTATTCCACGCTCACCCGCAGGCCGTCTTCGTCCGTGACCCGCCGGGACGCGGTCACTGTCTTCCAGGTTTGCGCCTGAAGATCGGCGGGGCCTGTCGGACCCATCGCCGCGGCCGGGCCCACGAGGAGCGGACCCCATAGCCGTCTGCGGACAACCCGTGCGAGCGCCGAGAGCGGAGAGACCGCCGCGGGCCGCCGCACCCGTCCGCGGACGCCGGGGCGTGTCGCGATCCTCACGGTCACCATCCGCCGGGATCGTCCCTCTCGTCGCCCAAGTCGCCGAAGGCGTCGGTCCACCGGGTCGGGCGCGTGCCTCCCCGGGTCAGAATCACCGCGCCGAAGCCGGTGACCGCGGCCGCGAAAAGCCCGATCCAGCCCGCGATCTTCAGCAATTCGCCCACCCATCCGGCAAAGGGGAGGACCCGTATCCACTCGCCCGCCACGAACGGCGCGAACAGCGTGCCCAGACCCAACAGCTTGCCGTCGGAGGGAGGATCCCGGTCCGCCCACCTCAGCCAGCGGATTCCCCGTCCCAGGACCCACGCGCCCACATGATGGCTGACTCCCACGAGCCCGACGAAGGCCGCCGCCGCGACCAGGAGCGGAAAGAGCGGCACCCAGACGATCAGCCCGATCACGGTGATCGCCAGGCCGGCGATCCCGGCCAGATACGCCGGACCGGCCGCGAATCCGCCGGCGAGTCCGACCGCGGCGCAGCGCTTCGGCCGATGTCCGATCGCCCTCACGACGACGCCGACCCGCTCTCTCGCCCGCCCCGCCACGAGCCAGGCGAAGAGACCCAGGAAGGCGAAGAGCACCATGGTGTCGAAGGTGAACCGGACGGCCCGGCCCACCCTCCCGGAGGACGGACTCGGAACGTGCCGCCGGTATTGCCGGGCCGGCCCCAGTTCGCGCCGGACCTCCTCCCGAAGCCGCTCCTCGGCCCGCAGCTCCTCGCGCCGGAGCGCTTCCGTGACGTCGGCGACTTTGCCGGCAACGTCGCCGCCGGAGTCCTCCAGACGGGACTCCACGAGGCGGGCGTCGCCGCCGATGCGTCCGCCGTCGGCCAGGGCGAGGGTTCCGTTCGCGACGATCACGTCGCCACCCACCCGGCCCCGTACGTCCAGCTCCCCGTCCACGAGCAGGATGCCTCCATCGACCGACGTCCCGGCGGGTACGACGTGGTCCCGGCCGACCAGGACGCTCAACGACTCGAGATCCGTGTCCTCCAGCGCCCTGGCCAACGCCTCCCTGTCCGAGCTCCGGGCCATGGCCCGAAGGAGCCTCCGCCCCCCCGTCTCGCCCGAAGCCCGCACATTCGGGGCGGCCGCGCCGGAAAGCGCGCCGGCGAAACGGCCTTTGACCGCCGCAAGCAGGTTGCCCTCCTCGCCGCCCAGGGCGAGATCCGGCCGCCAGCGTCGCAGTTCCAGCGCCAGCGGACCGCTTGACAGGGAACGGACGCGGCCCAGGAGCTCGCGCCATTCGCGGTCGGCGGCCCCGCCCGGTCGGTAGGCTCCCAGCAACGTGCCGTTGACGCTGGCGCTCCCGCCCGCGAAGTCGACCGACAGGCTCTCGCCGCCGGACAGCTCCAGCCGGAGCGACGCCGCCTTCTCGGACACCTCGATCCGGCTGGCGACTATCGCGTGTTCCTGAGCGGTCGTCGCGGCCGGCGGCGCGGCCGCGCCCGCCGCGGCGACGAGCAGTCCGCGGACCAACCCGCGCGAGCGGCGGGGGCGGCGGGACGCCGGCTTGGCCGGAGGGTTCCCGCCGCGGGCTCCCGGGCGCGCCCCCGGCCAGGCGCCGCGAGCGGTTCGGTTGGGGTCGCTACGGAGCAACATGCCGATTCTCCGATGGTGAAGCCTTGATGACGTTGGCGTAGAGGATCCATGCCGAAACCAGGGTGAGCGCGCCGAACGCGGCAAGTCCGGCGACCAGGGCAAGTCCGCCCGGTGCCGGGCCGTCCAGGATCCCGGCCACGAATCCCGCCGCGGGGTGCGCGGAAGGACTTCCCCAAAGCGCGTCGGCCAGCCGCGACACGGTCGCGCCAATCCTCGTCTCCAGGAAGCTGGCCACGTTGGCCGGGGTCAGAAGCGGATTGCCGGACAGCATGTGAAGGGTGACGAACAGGGCCGCGACGGGTCCGGCGGCCAATCCCGATGTGGCCGCAAGCCGGTCGCGCGGGCTCGGCCAGCGGTGGCCGATCCAGCTCCTGGCGAGGGCCCAATGCTGGGCGGTGGGCGGCGGGCCCGCGAGTCCGGCGCCCGAACTGGCAACCCCCGGGCGGATCGCGCGCCGCGGCTCCGGCACGCGCACCCGGGCCATCGCCCGGTTCGCGAATCCCTCCGAGGGGGCGAAGGCGGGAAGGGTGTCCAGCTCCCGGTGGAGGCGCCTCCAGCTCGCCAGCGCCGCGGCGGCCTCGGGGTCGCGGGCCACGAAGGCGGCGAGCGCTCGGGCCCGGCGGACGGTGAGCCCCTCGTCGAGAAGGGCGGCGAAGACGTTGGGCGCGTGTGCGGACGATTCCCCGCGCAACCTGTCGCGCAGCCGTTCCCACCGGGACCGGCGGGCGTTCAGAGAGGCGAGCACGCGCACGCGGAAGTCGGGGGAAGGCGCAAAGGCGGCCACCTCGTCAAGCGCGCCCAGCAGGACGCGCCAGGCGGCCACCTCCGCCGCCAGGGCGCGGTCGGACGCGATCTCCTCCTCGAAGGCGGCCCGTTCGCGGGCGGGCAGCTCGCCGTCCAGGTACGAGAACACCCGCATCGTTCCGGGATCCGGCGCGCCGGTGTCGCGCTCGCTAGGCATCAGACTTCGGCTCCTCCTCGTGATCGTCGCACTACGCCCTCACTCTCCGCGCGGTTTCACTTCGGCGCACCGCCGGAGGCGCCGGGTCCGGAGACCGCGCGAGAGCGTTTCCGACCGGCGCCATGACCCGCTACAAGTTCTCCCGAAGGTGGTCCAGGGACTCCTTCAGTTCCAGCCTGGCCCGGTGGATGTACGTCTTCACCGTTCCCAGCGGAAGGTCCATGATTTCCGCTATCTCATTGTAGGAATATCCCTCCACGTGGCGCAGCAGCGTGACGGTGCGGTAGTGCGGGCGCAACCTGCCTATCGCCGCCTCGATCTCGCTTCCCAGTTCCCGGTTCTCCGCGTAGGCGTCGGGGCGTTCGCCGGGTGATTCCACGACGGGCCTCGTGCGGGCCTGCTCCTCCGCGGTGAGCGCGTCGGGCGATCCGTCGAGGGAGATCGTGTCGACGCGTTTCCTCCGCAGATGGTCGATTGTGAGGTTGTGGGCAATCTTGAAGATCCAGCTCGAGAACTTGTAGCCGGGGTTGTAGCCGCCGATGGCGTTGAAGGCCCGGACGAAGGCCTCCTGGGCCAGGTCTTCTGCGAGCGCGCGATCGCGCACCATGCGGTAGACGAGGGAGAAGACCGGCCTCTCGTAGCGTTCCAGCAGCTCCCGAAACGCCCGTTGGCTGCCCTCGGCGGCCCTGGCGGCGAGCGTCTTGTCGTCGGGAGGAGGACTTTTCAAGGGTTCCCCGCGTTGTCGGGGGTGCCGTCTTCGGCCCGGCGGGCGCGTTTCGGCCGCTCCGAGGTATCTTGAGTTCTAGAAATATACCGGAACCCGGCCCCGCCCCCGCCGGTCGCGCGGAGCAAGGGAGCGCGTGTTCGAGCAACACCCGCTCGCACGCCGCCCCCGCCGGACGCGGGACCGCGGGATCGCCGGGGGAACGCCGCCTGCTCGAGGAGGAACCGGCCGTGACAGCTTCACCCGCGGGGAAGCCCGCCGGCGGACGGGAGCGGGCCGCGCAGGTGCGGACCCTGTTCAGCGAGATCGCGCACCGCTACGACGTGCTCAACCATGTGCTGAGCCTCAACATCGACCGGCGGTGGCGCCGCCGGGCCGTCGCCGCTCTCGGGTGGGAGCGCGCGCCCGGCGGAAGCTACCTGGACGCCTGCGCGGGCACCCTCGATCTGGCCCTGGAGCTCGCCGCCCGGCCCGGGTTTCGCGGCCGCGTCGCCGCCGCCGATTTCGCCCTTCCGATGCTGGTGCGCGGACTTCCCAAGATCGGCCGCGCTCCCGTCGCCCCGGTCTGCGGGGACGCGCAACGGCTGCCGTTCGCGGGCGAGTCCTTCGCCGGGGCTACGGTGGGCTTCGGCGTCCGCAACCTGTCGAACCTCCGGGCCGGCTTCGAGGAGCTGCACCGGGTGCTGCGGCCGGACGGGCGCCTGGTGATCCTGGAGTTCGCTGTGCCGCCGGGGAGGCTTCTCCGCGCGGCCTACATGGCGTACTTCAACCACGTCCTGCCGTTGGTGGGGAGATTGGTTTCGGGGCATCCCTGGGCCTACGCCTACCTTCCCGCTTCCGTGCGGGGCTTTCCGGCACCGGAGGAGCTCGCGGACATGCTTCGCCGGGCCGGGTTCGCCGAGGCGGTCTGGTTCCCGGTCAGCGGCGGGATCGCGGCGATCCACGTGGCCGAGAAAACTCGCCGGCCGGGGGCGGCTCCTCGTCCAGGACGGTGACTGCGCCCAGCTCCGAGGGGGAGCCGTCGAAGCGGGTCGTGTCGCCCAGCAGCAGGAACGTCATCCGCGTCGGCTCCAGCTCGGCGCGGAACACCTCCAGGACGGCGCGCGGGGTGACGCGCCGGATCCCGCGCAGGTATCGCTCCATCCAGTCCGGGGGAAGGCCCAGCGTCCGGTAGGTCATTTCTCTGGCCACCACCTGGGACGGCGTGCCGAAGTTGAACACGAAGCCGTTGACCGTCTGGCCGACGACGCGCGCGACCTCGGCCTCGGTGGGAGCCGCCTCCCGCATGGAGCCGACCGCATCGAGCATCATCCCCGCCGCCTCCAGGGCGGTCTCCGGCCTCGTGCGCGTTACCGCGCCGACGAGCCCGTCGTTCCTCCGGGGGGAGGTCCAGATGGAGGAAGCCCCGTAGGCCAAGCCCTCCCGGGTCCGCAGCTCGGTGTTCAGGCGGCTGGAGAGTCCCGAGGCCCCCAGGATCGAGTTGCCGATCCGCGAGGCGAACCAAGCCGGGGTGTCGCCCTGCCTGAGCGAGGTGGAGTGCGCCAGGATCACCACGCTCTGCTCGATCTCCCTGTGGATGACGAAGACGCCCGGCTCGCTCCGGATGGCCGGGACCGGGTCGTCGAGGAGCCGCCCGGAGCAGGCCGGCCACCGGGAGAGCACCCGGGCGAGGAGCGCCGACGCCCTCTCCCAGTCCACGTCTCCCGCCACTCCCAACGCCATGTTCTCCGGGCAAATCAACGCCTCGTGCACGAAGCGCAGCCTCTCTTCCGCCAGATCCGAGCGTTCGAGATCCTCGGGCGTCATCTCCCATCCGACGGGGTGGTCGCCGTACATGATCCGGTTGAAGCGGCCGTACGCCAGCGACGCCGGATCGTCTTCGCGGCGCCGGACGCGCTCCAGCTCGGTTTCGCGCCAGAGCTCCACCTGCCCTGAGTCGAAACGGGGCTCGCGCAGCATCTCGGCCCAGAGCCCGACGGCCTCCTCAAGCTGATCGGAGAGGAAGTTGAGCGAGGCCGAGGCGCTGCCGCCGCCCTGCCCGAAGCTCATCGCGAGCGCGAGCGACTCGATCCGGCGGTCGACCGAGTCCGGCGGCAACGAGACCGTGCCCCCTTTCCGGAGCAGGCCGGGCATGGCCGTGGCCGCGGCGAAATGGTCGCGTCCGAAGTTGCGGATCCCCCCCTTGAAGACGGCGTGGAAGTTGACCAGAGGCAGATGGTCGTCCTCGACGAAGTAGACCGGCACGCCCCCGACCGTCTCGGCGCGGGGTTCGACGGGGGTGAAGCGGAGCTCGGGAAACCGGAGGGAGGCGATCCGCTCGCGCACCGATTCCTGCCCCGCGGCCGCGGGCGGAAGAGCCAGCGCGGCGACCGCGACGACCAGCGGACGGCGGGCGGGGCCGCGCATCGGCTCCCGGGTCCCGCGTGCCCGCTGGCGACCGCCCCGCCGGGACGAAGCCCGCCGCGACTGTCGGCGCCGGTTCACGACGATCCCCTTCGCACCATCGTCGCCACCGTTCGGGTGCTGGCGGTCAGGTACTTCGCGGCCACCCGCCGGATGTCCGCGGGCGTCACGCCGAGAAGCCGGCGGGACAGCCGGAAGGTCTCGCGCCAGTCCCCGAAGGCGGCCTCCGACTCGGCAAGCTGCATGCCCAGCTCCAGGTTCGACGAGAGCCGCCGGAAGTCTCCGGCGCGGATCCCGTTCCTGATCCGGACGAGGTCCGCCGAGTCGGGGGCTGTTTCCTTTATCTTGTTTATTTCCTCGTAGATGGCCAGCTCCAGTTCCATCGGCGTGTGAGGATGCTTGGGGACGGCGGTCACGGTGAACAACCCCGGATGAGCGAAGCCGGGGCCCAGGTACGCGCCCACGTGGATCGCGGACCGGTCCCGGGCTATCAGCCGCCGGTACAGGCGCGCGGTTCGGCCCGCCGCGAGCACCGACGCCAGCATGGAGAGGGCAGGCGCGTCCTCGTGCACGCCCGACACGGCCCGCCACCCGATCGCCAGTCTGGGCTCGGCGTCGAATTCGACGGTGACGCGGCGTTCTCCCGCCTGCTCGGGTTCGCGGGCCAGGACGGGAGGCGCCGGCCGCCCCGCCGCCACCGGACCGAAGTAGCGGACCGCCCACCGGGCCACCTCGTCCGGGTCCACGTCGCCGACGACCGCGACCACCGCGTTGCGGGCGCCGTAGTGGTCCCGGAAGTGGCCGGCCACTTGCCGCCGGGTGAGATGCTCCACGTCGGAGGCGTGGCCGATCACGGGAACGCCGTAGGGATGCACCCGAAAGGCCGTCGCCAGCAAGGCGGTTTCGAGCATGCCGCCGGGACTCGTCTCCAGCCGCATGCGCCTTTCCTCGCCCACCACGCCGAGCTCCGCGCCCAGCCCGCGGAAGACCGGGTTCCGCATGCGGTCCGATTCCAGGACGAACCACAGCTCGATCCGGTTCGCGGGGAGTTCGACGAAGTAGCGGGTGTGTTCGTAGGAGGTGGTGGCGTTGAGTCCCCGCGCCCCTGCGGCCGACAGGATGCGGTCGTACTCGTTGGGGACGGCGTAGGCTCCGGCCCGGTCCTCGTGCGAGGCCGTCGCGCCGGCCAGCCGGCGGACGCGGGCGGTGTCGGGGCGGGGACGGGCCAGTTCGGCGAGCAGTGAATCGCGCGCGGCGTCGGCGGCGGCGAGGAGGGGCGCCTCGAGGGCGTGGTCGGTCGTGCCGATCTCGCGCGAGCCCTTGAAGAGCATGTGCTCCAGGACGTGGGCGATGCCGGTGTTGCCGAGGCGCTCGTTGACCGAGCCGACCGGGTAGTGTACGACCAGGGAGACCGTGGGGGCTTGGCGGCGCGGCAGGACGAGGAAGGTCATGCCGTTGTCGAGGACGTGCCGGACCACGGGGAGGCGCTCGCCGGGGGAGGCGGCGGGAGGCGGGGTCTGGGCCGCGAGGGACGGGACGGGGAGGAGTGGGAGTGCGAGCAGCGCGCGGACGGATCCGCGCGAACGGCGTGGGCGGCGAGGCGCCGCGGGGGAGGGTGGCGCGGGGCGGCGGGGAGGGATCTTCACCGCGGACCGCTCCCGTCCTGGCAGCGCGGGCAGCGGAAGGCCGGCCTGCCGCCGAAGACGATTCGCTCGATGGGCGTGCGGCAACGGGTGCAGGGTTCGCCCTCGCGGCCGTAGGCGCGCAGCACCCGGCCGAAGCGTCCCTCGTTGCCGTCGGCGTCGCGGTAGTTGCGAAGGGTGGTGCCCCCCGCCCGGATCGCGTTGCGGAGGACGCGGCGCAGGGCGCGGTGGAGTCCGGCGGCGGCGGTCGCGCCGATGTCGCGCGCCGGTGCGAGGGGGTGGATGCGGGCGAACCAGAGAGCCTCGACGGCGTAGATGTTCCCCACGCCCGCTATCTTCCTCTGGTCGAGGAGCAGCGATCGGACGGGCGACCGCGACGGGGCGAGTATTCGGCGCATCCGCGCCGCCGTGAAGCTGCGCGCGAGCGGCTCGGGGCCCAGCCGCCCGGACCAGCGCCTCCACTCCGTGGCCGGAACGGCGGTGAGGAGGCCGAAACGTCGCACGTCGTCGTACGTCACCCGTCCCCCGTCCTCGAGGCGGAAGACGACGGCGGGGTGGGTGGAGCGGGGGTCCGCGCCGTCCCCGGAGCCGGTCATGATGCGCCCGGTCATCCCCAGGTTCACAACCATGCGCGTCGAGTCGTCCAGGGCGAGGACGACGTTCTTCCCCCTCCGCCCCACCTCGCGCACCGCCCTCCCGGCCACCGCCCCGGCGAAGGCGCGCGCCGGACCGTTCACCACATCGGCCCGCAGGACCTCGACGTCGCGTACGACCCGGCCCGGCAGGACGGCGTTCAGCCCCCGCGCGATCGTCTCGGCCTCGGGGAGCTCGGGCACCGCCCTACTCCAGCGCGACGGCGGTGCCGCTGGTCGTCACCATGAGCATCCCGTTCTGCGCGCCCAGCACCTCGTAGTCCAGGTCGACCCCCACGATCGCGTCGGCGCCCCGCGCCGCGGCCTCGGCGGCCATCTCGCGCAGAGCCTCCTCGCGCGCCTCGCGCAGGCTGTTCTCGTACGCCTTCGAGCGCCCTCCCACGAAGTCGCGGATTCCCGCCACGAAGTCCCTGAAGACGTTGGCTCCCATGATCGCCTCGCCGGTCACGATTCCGAGGTATTCCCGTATCCTCCGCCCTTCGAGGCCGGGTGTGGTCGTGATTTCCATGATTGGCCGGACTCTCCTTGTCTCCGAATGGGGTGGTCCCGCGCTTGCGGGAGGGATGGGCCGGATCCAATATAGGGCCCGGACCGTTTAGTGGCGCCACGCCGAGCCGCCGGATGCTCCCGCACGCAGGGAGAATGGACCGTTGCCTCAGCAGTCCGTGGATAGAGCCGCCCGAGCACCGAGAGCGGCGAGGCGCCGGGCCGGCGCGGATGCATCGCCGTTCGAATGGGGGATTATGGCGAATACAGTACTTGGCACCGGGTCCACAATCGGTTAAAAGTAGGGTGAAATCCTACTCACACAAGGACTTGGACATGGCACACAAAGCACCGGGACGGGCTTCCGAAGTTTCCCCCGGCGGATCTTGCGAAGGAAGCATGACGAAGGCGAGGAGTGGAAGGATGGGGCATAGACCGATTATCGCCGTTCTGATCCCCGCCTTTCCATGTGCCCTGTTGGCGGCCTGCAGGGGGACGGAGCCGCGCCCCACCCGGCCCATCACACCGGACCAGGCCGTCGCCGTGGTCATGTCCCTCGACTCCCTCCTCCGGACTCACGGGGTCACCAAGGTCTACAGGTCCCCCGACAGTACCGTGGTCCACTGCCCCGACGGGGGCCGGGCGCGGGTGATCGGGGAACTCCTGGTGGCCGGACGCGCGTCCGTCACCCTAGATCACACCACGTCGGCGCACTGGTGTTCCGTGGCCGGACATGCCGTCACCGGGACTCTCCACTCCTTCGTCGCGTTGGCCCCGGGCCCCGGTGTGGGGGAGGTCGTGGGAGAGGGAGACATGACCGGTAGGTTCGTGTGGGCCAGGGAGGAGGAGGGAACGACCGGCGACTGCACGGTCGGCCTGAGCGTGTCCGGGGCGGTCTACGACGGACGCCTCTGCGGGTATTCCGTTACCTTTCCGGTCACATGGCATGTGTCATTCTCTGGAAGCTGAGAGATGGAGTCATTTGCCGATGCGATACGCGATCTTCAAGGAGGAGTGGGGTGACTACGGCCGCTGGCTGGCCCTCCCGATGATCCTCATTCGGATGTTCAGGATGGAGGTCCAGACGAAACGGGAGCACACGAAACGGACCTGCCGGACTGAACCATGCCGCCGGCTTGCGGCTGCCGGTATCCGGTGAGACGGACCGCCTCTAACATTCCCTATAATCCCCTTTGAATGCCGGGGGGATTCTGTCCACGGGCTGCCTCGAGGGGCTCCACCCTCCCAATGTCTGGCGTGCAGCGCATTGCGACTTCCGCCGGAGGAGCCTGATGTCGAGACATCGCGCGGTTTCCGCCGCCGTGTCGATTGCCGTCGGGCCGGCGTTCGTCTCCTGTAGCGGCACGGAACCGCCTGCAGACTCTCCTCTCGCGGGCGAGTGGGTTTCCGAGAGCAGCCCCTGGGTCCAGAGCCTGACCCTGGATCTGCTGGAGGAAGACGGTGGAGAAATCTCCGGATCCTTCACCACGACGCTCGGCGCGTGGACGCTGGAAGGCATGGTCAAGGGGGAGTACACCCACCCCGAAGTACGACTCACGCTGACGTCCGGTACGCTGGCGTACGGCGGCTACACGGGCAAGCGGGTGGACCACAACACGATCGACGGCGACTTCGAGATTGGTTCTTTCGGCGATCAGGTCATTGCGACGCGGCTGAAGCGCCAGCCGTAGCCGGGTGTCCTACCGGAGCCGACGGCTACGGCGAGTTCACGACCCGGCAGCCAGCCGCTTCTCCTCGCGCCAGCCGATGTCTCGGCGGAAGTACCTGCCGTCGAAGGTGATCGTCTCCGCGGCGGCGCGGCTCGCCTCGCAGGCACCGCGGACGTCCTCCCCAACGGCCGTCACCGCCAGCACCCGCCCTCCCGAGGTGACCAGCCGTCCGGAGTCCAGCGCCGTTCCGGCGTGGAACACGTGGACGTTCGCCGGAAGCGGGGGCACCGTGATCCGCGCCCCCTTGCCGTATGCCCCCGGGTACCCCGACGCGGCCAGGACGGTCGTGACGGCCGCACCTTCGGCGAAACGTGGCGCATGTGCGGCCAGCCCGGATCCGGTCGCGACCGCCAGCATCGGTTCGAGGAGCGAGGACGACAGCAGCGGCAGCACAGCCTGCGTCTCCGGATCGCCGAAACGGCAGTTGAATTCGACCACCTTCGGCCCGTCGGGGGTGATCATCAGCCCGGCGTAGAGAAGCCCCCGGAACGGACACCCCGCCTCCCCCAGCGCCCTCAGCACCGGCGCCACGACGGTGTCGCCCACTTCCGCCAGGAGCGCTTCGGTCGCGAAGCCCACCGGCGCATATGCGCCCATCCCGCCGGTATTCGGCCCGGTGTCGCCCTCTCCCACGCGCTTGTGGTCCTGCGACGGCAGCAGCGTGACGTAGTCCTCGCCGTCGGCGATGCAGAACACCGAGAGCTCCTCTCCTCCCATGAACTCCTCGATCACCACGCGGCTCCCCGCCTCCCCGAACGCCCCCCCGAGCATCTCGCGCGCGGTTCGCACGGCCTCCGCCGCGGTCGCGCACACCACCGCCCCCTTGCCCGCGGCCAGACCCGACGCCTTCACGACCACCGGCTCCCCCCACGCCTCGATGCAGGAGGCCGCCCGGTCCGGGTCGGCATGCACCTCGTACGCCGCGGTCGGCACTCCCGCACCGGCCATCAGGTCCTTCGCGAACGCCTTGCTGGACTCGATCCGCGCGGCCTTGGCCGAAGGTCCGAACGCCGGAACTCCGCGCTCCTCCATCCGGTCGGCCAGTCCCGCCGCGAGGGGGCCCTCGGGGCCGATCACCGCCAGGTCGATTCGGTTGGCGGCCGCCCACGAGGCGAGGGCCGGCGCGTCGGCCGGCGCGATGTCCACCGCCGCGCATTCGTCCGCCATCCCCCCGTTCGGGCGCGTGGCGAAGAAGGAGGCTTCCGGGGCGTCCCGCCGCAGCTTCCACAGCAGCGCGTGCTCGCGGCCCCCGTTTCCTGCGATCAGGATCCGCATCGCCGGCCGGTCACTTGCGGAAGGAGTCCATGAAGCTCTCGCCCACCCGCTTCGCCGCGTCGGTCATCTGGTCCATGAACTCCTTCGCGCCCGACCTGTAGGCGTTCGCCGCCTCGGTCAGGTCGTCGCCGTAGGCGGGATCGGGGTCGCCGCGCCGCTGGTAGTCGCCCCGCAGCACCCGGTCGTAGTCGCCGGTCTCGATCCAGGACCGCAGCTCGGAGAGGCGAAGCACCCAGAAGGGATGCGTCTGGCCGAGCAGGTTCAGCACCTTGAAGACCTGGTCGGCGACATCCCCGGATTCGCGGTACGCCTCGGCCTGGCGTATGAAGTCGGGGAGCGAGGTCTCTTCGTCCGAACCGCCGCCGGCCATCTTCAGCATCGACGCCATCACCGTTTCCGGGTCCTGGATCGCGAGGAGCCCGGCCCGGTCCGACGACAGCTCGCTCTTGCGATTCCATTCCAGCAGCGCCACCAGGATCGCCCGGGCCGCGAGCCCCACGACGGGGAACCCCAGCTTGGCGAGCTCGATCAGGAGCTGCGTCATCGTCCGGTAGAGGACGTGGTTGCTCATGACGTGGCCGACCTCGTGGCCCATCACGTAGGCGACCTGCTCGTCGGAGAGGAGCTCCAGCGAGCCCGAATTGAGAATGATGAAGGGCTCCTTCATGCCGTAGGCGCCGGCGTTGACGACCGGGTTCTGGGAGACGAAGAGAGGGTAGCGCGCCGGTGCGTCCAGGGTGTCACAGACCTCGCAGTAGAGGTCCCAGATGCGCGGGAACTGGTTGGGTCCCACCTGCACGGCGTTCGCCTGGAAGGCCAGGCGGACGGGTTTCTCGCCGAAGAACCCGAAGAGGGCGCGAAGCACCCGGTCGAACATGGGGAGCTTGCGCAGCGCGGCGAGAGCGGCGCGGTCGGCCGGGTGTTCCCAAACGCGCGAGGAGATGCCGGCGAGGACGACCCGGCCGGCTCGGGTCCCGGAGCCGCCTCCGTCGTCGTTCCCGTCGCCGTCGCCGTCCCCGCCGCCGAATTCGTATTCGTACTCGTAGTCCCGGTCGGTCATGGTCCGTCCTTGCGCGTCTGCGCGGTGGGGGGGCGCGCGGGCCTCCGCGGGCCCGCCGGTCCGTCCTTGCGCGTGTGCCCGGCTCGCAGGGCCCGGTCCAGATCTTCGATGAGATCCGCGCCGTCTTCGATGCCCGCGGAGAAGCGGACCAGCCCGTCGGTGATGCCCATGCGCCGCCGGTCGGGCTCGGGAACGGACGCGTGCGTCATGAGCGAGGGGATGCAAACCATCGACTCCACTCCGCCGAGGCTTTCCGCCAGGCGGAAGATGCGCGTCCCCTCCGCCAGCCGTTTCGCGTCGTCGGGAGCGAGCTCCGCCGACACCATCCCGGAGAAGCCGCTCATCTGGCGTGCGGCCAGCGCGTGGTCGGGGTGCGAGGGGAGGCCGGGATAGTGCACGGCGCGCACGGCCGGGTGGTCCCGCAGGAATTCGGCGGTCAGCATGCCGTTCTCGTTGTGGCGCGGCATGCGCAGGTGCAGCGTCTTGGTGCCGCGCAGGGTGAGCCACGAGTCCATCGGACCCGGAACCGGACCTGTGGACTTGCGGACGAAGTGAATCTCCTCGGCCAGTGCGTCGTCGTCGAGGACGAGGATCCCCCCTAGCACGTCGGAGTGGCCGTTCAGGTATTTGGTCGTCGAGTGGACGACGACATCGGCGCCCAGCGCGAGCGGAGTCTGGTTGTACGGCGAGGCGAAGGTGTTGTCGACGCAGAGGAGCGCGCCGGCCGCGCGCGCGACCTCGGCGGCGGCCGCGATGTCGGTGACCCGCATGAGGGGGTTGGTGGGCGTCTCCAGGTACACGAGCCGGGTCGCACCGGGGCGGACGGCGCGGCCCAGCGCTCCGGGGTCGCGGGAATCGACCAGGACGACCTCGATCCCCAGCCGGTCGAGCACCTGGGTGAACATGCGGATGGCGCCGCCGTAGAGGTTCTCCTCGCTGACGATGCGGCCGCCCGCGGCGACGACCTTGGCCAGACACTCGATCGCGGCCAGGCCGCTCGAGAAGGCGATGCCGTGGGCTCCTCCCTCCAGGGCGGCGATGTTGGCTTCGGCGGCTTCCCGGGTCGGGTTCTGCAGCCGCGCGTACTCGTAGCCCTTGTGGCGCCCGACGCCCTCCTGCACGTAGGTCGAGGTCTGGAAGACCGGCGTGGCGATCGCGCCGGTCACGGCCTCGGGGGACTGGCCCGCGTGGACGCAGCGGGTGCCGAATCGGTCGGTGGGGCCGGGCAAGGCGGGTGTCTCCGTGGCGGCGGGAGGGTGGGCGAGGACGTCGGGGACGCATGAATCTAGCAGCCTGCGGAAAAACCCTCACGGCATGCAAGCGGCGATGCATCCGCGCTTCCATCTGGACCGCTTCGCCCAGCCTGTGCAATACTTCGAGCTGCCGGACTGCATGTGGATTGTGGGGCACGCCCCAGGGCGGTTATCGTGCATGGCCGGGGCGGATGCATGTTCAGGAGACTCGCCATGGGAGGTGCTTCCGTGAGATGGTTCATGATTGTTGCCGCCGGGGTGCTTCTATCGGTGCCTACGACCGTGCAGGGCCAGGTCGCGCTCACCGTAACTGTCGGCCCCAGCCTCGTCACTTTGACGGACGACGAAACCCCGTGGTCCCTGAATGGGGAAGCCCCGTGGTCCCTTAAAGGGGGGGCAGTCGTGATATTCGCCGGGTTCCCGGTCTCCGACCGATGGGGCATTCAGCTGGGGAGCAGCTGGTCAATCAAAGGCGAGTACGAGGAATACGACACGGAAGGGTGCGAGTTTTTCTGTGTGGCAGCCAGCTCCAGAGACATTCCGTTTCTGGAGTCCACGATCCTGGCGGACAGGCGGTTCGAGCTCGGTAACCATGGCTTGCACCTTCTGGCGGGGGCCTTTCTGGGATATGCGCATGGCGACCACCCTGTGATCGACATGATCGAGCGCTTCGATTTCGGTTTCGCCGGCGGAGCCCGGTTCGATTTGGGCTTGGACGGCAGGCTGGAGCCTTCGCTCAGCATGCTGTACGCCCACGGGCTCAGGAACATAGGCGACAACGTAGGCTTCGGCGCGACCCGGGCTCTGAACCTGAGCATCTGCCCTTCCTACTCGATCGAATAGCGGTCCGGGTCCCACAAGTCGCCATACCCATGAAACTCCCCCTCGCCGCCACGGTCGTCGCCCTCGCGGCCGCCGCCTGCCAAAGGGACCGGGACGCCCCCGCCACCCCCGCCGCCCAGACCCGCGACAGCGCCGGGATCGAGGTCGTCGAGAATCCCCGTCCGCCCTTCGGTTCCCGGCTCGGGTGGCGGATCGCTCCGGCTCCGTCCCTCGCCGTCGGCTCTTCGGAGGGTGACGCACCCCACCTCCTGCACGATGTCGTGGACGCCCTGCGCCTCCCCGACGGCCGCATCGTCGTCGCCGACGGGGGTTCCAACGAGCTGCGCGTCTTCGACGCTTCGGGGACCCACGCCGCGACCTGGGGCGGAGAAGGGGAGGGGCCGGGCGAGTTCACCTCGCTGGGCGGGACGGACCGCTGGCGGGGTGACTCGCTGGTCGCCTGGAACCGCCATGGCCCCTACGCCGCGATCTTCGACTCGCGCGGCAACACGGGCCGGTCCATCCGCCTGGCCGGCACCGATCCGGCGACGTTCGCGGCATCCCTTGGAAGCGGCGGAGTGCTTGCGTTCCGGGAAGGCTACCAACTGGTCTCCAGGACCGGGGACGCCACGTTGCACGAACTCCGGCGACACTACGAGATACTGGGCGGCGAGGGCCGCGTTGCGGCGTCCCTCGGCGAGTTTCCGGGCCGGCTGTTCTACACCGCCACAATGATGGGCACGTCCATCGTCATGCGCCTCCCGTTCTCGCCCTCGATCGCGGTGGCGCCTTGGGGCGGCCTCGCCGTGGTGGCCCCCAACCGCGGCTACGAGATCCGCGCCTTCGGCACCGACGGCACCCTGCGGCGCATCGTCCGGCGCGACCACGACCCGGTCCCCACCGCGCCTGCTCACCGCGAGGCCTTCTTCGTCGGGTTCCTGCGCGAACGGGGATTCAGCCCCGAGGTTGCGGCCGGCGAGGAAGAGGCGCTGGAGCAGGTTCGCCAGACCATGGGCGACATCCCGCTTCCGGAAACCCTCCCCGCCTTCGCGGCCCTCGTGACCGATGCCCTCGACCACCTCTGGGTACGCGAATTCCGCATTCTGGACGGCGAATTCGAGATTCCCAGCCAGGAAGTCTCCGAAGGTCCGCTCTGGAGCGTCTTCGACCCGGACGGCCATGTCCTGGGCTTCGTCGAAACTCCCCTGGACCTTCGCATCTACGAGATCGGGGCCGACTATCTCCTCGGCCACACCACCGACGAACTCGGCGTCGAGTCGGTGGAGCTGTGGCCCCTCGCCAGGCCGGGACCGGACGGATAGACGCGCGTCCGGACCGCACCGGCCGGGCGGCCGGAGCTCTCCGCGCGCGAACGGGTGAAGCGAAGCGGCCAACGCGGATGCGTCGCCGTTCTGAATGCCGGGAGGATTTTGTCCACGGGCTGTCCCTCGTTCCCTTCTTTGTCTCCTCTCCGGCCTGCGCTAGCTTTGCGACGGTACCCGGTTCGCCCATCCTTCGCGAGCAGCCCCCAACGGCCCGCGGACACCCCCGGCATCGTCAACGGACAGCTAACGCCCCACCATGCCGATCAGCCTTCCTCCCGACCTGATCGTGAGCGTCTCCGGGTTCCGGGGCCGTGTCGGAGAGAGCGTGACGCCGGAGCTGGTGGCGGGCTTGGCGGCGGCCTACGGCGCCTTCCTGCGCGCCGAGGGGGACGGCGACCATGTCGTCGTCGGGCGGGACTCGCGCACTTCGGGACCGATGCTGGTGCGGGCGGCCGTCTCGGGGCTGCTCTCGGTGGGTTGCCGCGTGACCGAGCTGGGGATCGTGCCCACGCCGACGCTGATGCTCGCGGTCCGGGACACGGGCGCGGCCGGCGGACTGGGGGTGACCGCGAGTCACAACCCCGCCGAGTGGAACGCGCTCAAGTTTGCCGCGAAGGGGGGAACCTTTCTGCCGCCCGGGCGGATGACGCGCTTTCAGACGCTGGTCCGCGAGCGGGACCCGGCCCGCGCGGCATGGAACGAGATCGGCGGGACGACACGGGAGGCGTCGTGGGTGCACCGCCACCTGGAGCGCATCCTGGACCTGCCCTTCGTTGACCCCGAACGGATCCGCGGGCAGCGGATCCGGGTCGCCCTGGACTGCGTGAACGGCGCGGGGGGCGTGATCATGCCGGAGCTGCTGGACCGGCTCGGCTGCGAGGTGCACGGAATGGGACTCGAACCGGACGGCCGCTTCCCCCGCGACCCGGAACCCACCGCCGCCAACCTGAACGCTCTGGGTGACCTGGTGGCCGCGACCGGGGCCGGGATCGGCCTTGCCGTGGACCCCGACGCCGACCGTCTGTCGCTGGTGGATGAGAGGGGGCGCCCGCTGGGCGAGGACCTGACGCTGGCGCTGGCCGCGGACGTCGTGCTCGGGCGGCGGCGGGGCGACGTGGTGACGAACCTGTCGACCAGCCGGGTGCTCGACGACGTGGCGGCGAAGCACGGCTGCCGCGTGATGCGCGCGCCAGTGGGCGAGATCAACGTGGTGGTGCGCATGATCGAGGAGGGGGCGGTGGTGGGAGGGGAGGGGAACGGCGGCGTGATTCTGCCCGCGCTGCACCACACGCGCGACGCGGCCGCGGGCGCAGCGCTGCTTCTCCAGTACCTGGCGGAAGAGCCCGGGGTCCCCCTGTCGGACCGGATCGCCCGGCTCCCCTCCTACAGGATCGTGAAGGAGAAGGCGAGCTTCCCGCGCGACCGCCTCGACGACGCTTACGCCGCGCTTGCCCGCGACCTCCCGGCGGACGACTCCGACCGGAACGACGGTCTGCGCCTGGAGTGGCCGGCGGAGTCCAGCTGGCTCCACGTCCGGCCCTCCGGCACCGAACCGGTCGTCCGCCTGATCGCCGAGGCGCGCGACGGGGCGGCCGCCCGCGCTCTGGTGGACACCGCCCGCCGGACCCTCCGCACCGTGGCGGCCACCTGACGTGTGCGGCATCATCGGCTACGTGGGCCCCCGCCCGGCCGGGCCCATCCTCATGGAGGGACTCAAGCGTCTCGAGTACCGCGGGTACGACTCGGCGGGCATCGCGGTCCTCGATTCGGACGATGTCCTCGCCGTGGAAAAACGCCCCGGCAAGATCTCCGAACTGGAGGACGCGCTCGACGGGCGGCTTCCCGCCGGCCGCTGCGGGATCGCGCACACGCGCTGGGCCACGCACGGCCCGCCGACCCGCGCCAACGCTCACCCGCACCTTTCGGGACCCCGCGACATCGCGCTCGTCCACAACGGGATCATCGAGAGCGCGGCCCGGCAGCGCCCGCGGCTGCGGGATCTGGGGTACGAATTCCGCAGCCAGACCGACACCGAAGTGCTGGTGCACCTAATCGACCTGGCCTTCCGCGACACGGACCTCCTGGAGGATGCGGTGGCGGCCGCGCTCGCCCGCGTCGAGGGGACCTACGGGATCGCGGCGGTGAGCGCTCGCGACCCCGGCAAGATCGTGGTGGCCCGCAACGGCAGCCCCGTCCTACTGGGCGTCGGCGGCAAGGACGAGTACTTCGTCGCCTCCGACGCGGCCGCGGTCGTCGCCCACACCCAGCGCGTGGTGCGGCTGCGCGACGGGGACTCGGCGGTCCTGAGCCGCGACGGATACCGCACCTTCGACCCGGCCCGGCGCGCCGTGCGCAGGGGCGCGCAGGTCGTTACCTGGAGCGCCGAGGAGATCGGGAAGGGCGGCTACGACCACTACATGTACAAGGAGATCCGTGAGCAGCCGTCGTCGCTCAGGGACGTGATGCGAGGCCGGCTCCTCGAGGAGGAGGGGGGCGCCCGGCTCGGCGGGATCGCCAAGGCCGAACGGGAGCTTCTCGCCGCCGACCGAATCGTCATCACGGCCTGCGGCACGAGCTGGCACGCCGGCCTGATCGGCGCCCACATGCTGGAGGAGCTGGCCCGGATCCCGGTCACCGTGGAGTACGCCTCCGAGTTCAGGTACCGGAACGCCGTCCTCACCCCCGACACCCTGGTGCTGGGAATCAGCCAGTCCGGCGAGACGGCCGACACCCTGGCCGCGCTGCGGGAGGCGCGCCGGCGGGGCTGCCGGACGATGGGGATCGTCAACGTGGTCGGGTCCAGCATCGCGGCCGAGACCGACTTCGGGGTCTACCTTCACGCGGGACCCGAGATCGGGGTGGCCTCCACCAAGGCCTTCTCCAGCCAGATCGTGGCCCTGGCGCTGTTCACCCTCTACCTAGGGCGCCGGCGCGCCATGTCGATCCTGGAGGGGCGCGAGATGGTGCGGGCGCTCAAGGAGTTGCCGGGGCAGGTCGAGGAGGCGCTCGAGGTCGACGGGCAGATCGGGAAGCTCGCCCGCGTCTACAGGGACGCGCCCAACTTCCTCTATCTGGGCCGGGGCTACCAGTTTCCGGTGGCCCTCGAGGGCGCTCTCAAATTGAAGGAGGTAAGTTACATCCACGCAGAAGGTTATCCCGCAGCGGAGATGAAACACGGACCGATAGCGCTCATCGACGAGAACATGCCGGTGGTGGTGCTGGCGCCACGCGACGCCGTCTACGCCAAGACCCTCTCCAACATCGAGGAGGTCCGCGCGCGGCACGGCCGCGTCATCGCGGTGGTGAACGACGACAACGACGAAGTCACCGTTCACGCCGACGAGCGAATCGTCGTGCCGTCGACGATTCCGGCGCTCATGCCCGTCCTGGCCACCGTGCCGCTCCAGCTGCTCGCCTATCACGTGGCGGTGCTGCGGGGCTGCGACGTGGACCAGCCTCGCAACCTCGCCAAATCGGTGACGGTCGAGTGAGGGTCGTCGTGCAGCGGGTCTCGGAGGCGTCGGTGCGCGTCGGAGGCGACACGGTCGGGGTGATCGGGCCCGGGCTGGTCGTGCTGGCGGGATTCCGCAACGGGGACGACGGCGGCACCGTGGCGTGGATGGCCGAGAAGATCGCCAACCTGCGTGTCTTCGGTGATGACGAGGGGCGAATGAACCGCTCGCTCCTCGACACCGGCGGCGAAGCTCTCGTCGTGAGCCAGTTCACGCTCTACGGCGACGCGCGCAAGGGGCGGCGGCCGTCGTTCGTCAAGGCGGCGCGGCCCGAAGTCGCCGTGCCGCTCTACGAGGCCTTCGTCGAAGCCCTGGGGCGGATCCTGCCGGACCCGGTCCGGACCGGCAGGTTCGGCGCGATGATGGATGTCGCTCTGGTCAACGACGGACCCGTCACGCTGCTGATCGAAAGATGACGATCGCCGACGGTGTGCCTGTGGTGCTCGCGTCCGCGTCCCCGCGCAGGGCCGATGTGCTGCGCATGCTGGGGCTGTCGTTCCGGGTGGTGCCGGCTGATGTTGAGGAGCGCATCGGCGCGGTCGAGTCCCCGCACGACTACGTGGAGAGGTTGTCGCGGGAGAAGGTCTCGGAGGTGTTGGCTCGTTGCCCGGAGGCGCTCGTGATCGGGGGCGACACGGTCGTGGTGCTGGACGGGCGCGTCCTCGAGAAACCGGCGGACCCTGCCGAGGCCGTGGAGATGCTGGCATCGCTGGCGGGGCGTACGCACCGTGTGTATAGCGGGTTGGCCGTGGCCGCGAACGGGAACGTGGAATCTCGGGTCGCACGGGCCGGTGTCGCCTTCCGGCCCGCCAGCCGGGAGCTGATAGAGCGGTACGTGGAGACTGGGGAGCCGCTCGACAAGGCGGGCTCGTACGGGATTCAGGGGTGCGGCGCCGCGCTGGTGGACCGGATCGAGGGGGACTACTACACGGTCGTCGGGTTGTCGGTGGCCGCCCTGGTGAGCGTGCTGCCCCGTGTTGGGTTGGAGTATCGGCCGGGTGCCATCGTGCCCGTGTCGTCGCCGGGAGAGGACGGGGACCCGTGAGCGGTGGGGCGGTGCTGGCGCTGGACCAGGGGACGACCGGGTCGGCGGCGCTGGTGGTGTCTGCCGACGGTGAGGTGCTCGGGCGGGCCTACTCCGAATTCGCGCAACACTTTCCCCGTCCCGGGTGGGTGGAGCACGACGCGGAGGAGATCTGGAGGGTGACGGCGAGGGTGGCCCGGGAGGCGGTCTCGGCCGCGGGGGTGGCGGTGGTGGGGGTGGGGGTCGCGAACCAGCGTGAGACGGTGGCCGTGTGGGACCCGGAGACGCTCGAGCCGCTCCGCACGGCGATCGTCTGGCAGGACCGGCGCACCGCGGGCCTGTGCGGCACGCTCAAGGAGGCCGGGCACGAGGAGATGGTCCGCCAGCGCACCGGGTTGCTCCTCGACCCGTACTTCTCGGGCACCAAGCTGCGGTGGATCTTCGAGGACGATCCGGATCTGGCCCGGCGGGCCCGGTCGGGGGCGCTGGCCGCCGGGACGATCGACAGCTGGCTCATCGCCCGCCTGACAGGCGGAGCGGTCCACGCGACGGACCCCACCAACGCCTCGCGCACGCTCCTCTACGACCTGGACGAGGGCGGCTGGAACGACGAGCTCCTCGACCTCATGGGGGTGCCTCGCCGGATCCTGCCCCAAGTCCGGCCCAGCTCCGGGGACTTCGGCGTGACCGACGGCGACGTTCTCGGCGTCGAAGTCCCGATCGGGGGTGTCGCCGGCGACCAGCAGGCCGCCCTCTACGGCCAGGGCTGCTGGGAGGCGGGCACGGGGAAGTGCACCTACGGAACCGGCGCCTTTCTCCTCTTCAACACGGGCGCGGAGCGAGTGTCGTCCGGCCACGGCCTGCTCACGACCGCCGCCTGCGACGCACGGGGCGGTCCGGCCTTCGCCCTGGAGGGGTCGATCTTCGTGGCCGGGGCGGCCATTCAGTGGCTGCGTGACGGCCTCGGCATCCTGGAGCACGCAGCCCACAGCGAGGAGATGGCCCGCTCGCTCGACGGCAACGACGACGTGTACCTGGTCCCGGCCTTTGTCGGGTTGGGGGCGCCGCACTGGAGGCCTGACGCCAGGGGCACGATTACCGGGCTGACCCGCGGGACGACCCGGGCGCACCTCGTCAGGGCGGCGCTCGAAGCCATGGCCTACGGGACCCGTGAAGTCGTGGACGCCATGGAGCGGGACGCGGGGCTGCGAGCGGCTGGGCTGCGGGTGGACGGGGGCGCCGCGAAGAACGACTGGCTGCTCGGCTTCATCGCGGGAATCCTGGGGGTTCCCGTCACCCGGCCCGAGTTGGTCGAGACGACCGCTCTGGGGGCGGCCGGCCTGGCCGGTTTGCACGCCGGGGTCTGGGGTGGCCCGGAGGATTTCGCGGCCGCCATGGCTTCAGGGCGGACCTTCGAGGCGCGGCTGGCACCGGAAGAGCGCGAGAAGCTGATAGCAGGGTGGGAGGCGGCGGTGGGGGGGGCGTTGGCCGTAGGGGAGCTGACGTCGCGCCGAAGCCAAGTGCTAACCCTAATTAATTAGCTCGCAGTTCCGGGGCACGGCTGCGGACGGTACGCAGCGGGAACCGTCGGACCCGCAGTCAGACACGCTGGCGACGGACGGATGGACGGTTGCCGTCCCCCCATTTGGCGGGCGCCAGCGGAAAGCACCTGGTCGAGTCCGGTACGCACATCGGGCCGCCGGACTCGACCAGGACCCCCGGGCGACCGGCCTGGGCCAGGCGAAGATTGTCCGGCTACTCGGAGGTACATTTGCGGTTCGGCGCGTTGGCGGGTATCGACTCCAGCCATTGTTGGAACTCGTCGTCGGGTGGAGAACACAGATCCGTTGCCTGCCACCAGAACACTCCGAGGGGCAGGCCGATAAGCTCGCGGGGAAGCCGGCCGCTCAATTCAGTGAAACCGACGAACAGCCTTCTGAGCGACCCCAGACCGCCGATTTCAGGTGGGATCGGGCCCGACCACCGGTTTTCCGACAGGCCCAGGACCCGGAGTCTCTGGAGCTTGCCGACTACGGGAGGAATCGGGCCCGACAACCGGTTGTCGCCGACCCACAGCTCCTTAAGATTCTCGAGGTTGGCGAATTCGGGTGGAATCGTCCCCGTCAGTTGGTTTTTCGCGAGCTCCAGTTTCTCGAGACGCCTGAGGTTGCCCAGTTCGGGCGGAACCTCGTTTCGCGGACCATATAGCATCGTAAATGCATAATTC
>JAPPNM010000078.1 GCA_028873825.1 Gemmatimonadota bacterium
GTCAGCAACGCCGGCAGCCTGCCAACCCTCGCCCATTCGGAACAGCGAGGAGCCGTACTACTACGCTGTCGGTCACAACTATGGGATTGACCGGATGTGGAATCTGAACAGCCGGATCGATACGCTGGGGCCACGGGAGATTCCCGACGCCGCGCGGGGGGACACCATCGACGCCTGGACGCACATAATGCGAAACGGCGGCGACCCGGCGATAATGCGCGACGGGGTCGCGGCGCACGAGACTTTTGGCCACAACGGCAAGAACGGCCACCAAGGACAGCTCGGCAAGGCCATGTCCACACGGGCCTGCGGCGCCGCCGCCTCGCTGGCGGAACGGATCGTCGCGCCAGACTTCGACACGGCGGAGCGGCTAGCATGGGTGATCGAGGAAAACGCCGTCCGCGCCTTCGCCACTGCGAGCAGTCACCACTATGTATTCGGCAACGTCGGCTCCCGGGCGTATTATGTCGTCCGGGACACCGTGCCGGACCCCGACCAGTTTGTATTTTATAGTTATCGGGATGTGCAAAAGACAAAGCCAATATATCCGGTTTTTTCGCCGGGCTGGTGCGATTGGACCAATTTCTAGCAATGGGGAGATGTGCCAAATGAGAACCGTACTTATCGCCATCATCCTGGCGGCCACGGCCGCCCTGGCCTCGCCTCCGGTGGCCGCGCAGCTGGACGAGCACGCCACGCTGGCCGACTCGCTCCGCTATTGGCAGCTGCCCGGGAACCCGCTGGACTTCCCGGACTCCGTGAAGGCCGCCACCGGAATGCGGACACCTACCATGTTCAACATGGGTTGCCCTTCGGACGGCGGCTGGGCCGCCCAAGCCTTCGACGCCATGGAGCGGGCGGCGAAAACCGACCCGGAGTTGGGGAGGCGATTCTATCCCGGTATCGGCATTTCGCTTAGCATTGATCGGAAGGACAACAAATTCGACTGGTGTCCCGCGGACCATGACCGGATCATCCGCTTGCTCACCGCCGAACTGCGACGGCGTCACGAAGCAAAGGACCCCGACGTTCTCCTGTCGCTCTTGCTGATTTTGGAGGTGGCGGACAACGCGGACACCTATGCGGCGGTCCGCGCAGTCATGCATGATGCAACGCTGCAAGACCTCACTCGCGGACGGGCGCTTTCCACCTTGAGAACAATGCGACAACGGATGTACGGCGAGACGCCGAAGGAGATCGGCGAAGCCATAGCGGCGGAGGCGAGAAGGGCCGGGGCGGCCTTGCCCTGCGGAAGGCCGGACCACTGTGGCACTGCCGGACGGAGGCGGATCGGCCCGACCCTTCCCGACACCCTCCGCAACGACTAGTCCCCCCACGGTGGGACGGCCCGGCGCTTCGCGGCGCTCCCCGTCCGCCGGGCGGGACGATGGACATGTCGCCGTACCTGATCTTCGAGCGGGCCCGCCCCGGGGGACCAAGCGGGTCGCGAGCGGACCGGCCGCCGTGGAGGAGCGAGCCGCGCGCCTCCGCCCGAAGCAGTTCCTCGCGGCCGGGCGCCTCGCCGCTCACGGTGCTCGTGCCGGTTCGGCCACCAAGCCGCCACAGTCGCGCAAACGACAGGCCAACGCCATCTTGTAGGAACGGACGGCCCCGGGGCCGCCACATTCGTTCACCCGCCACCGGACCACCGCATGAAGCCCCCTCCCAGCCTCGCGCGGCACGTCTTCGCCGCAGCCGCCGTCCTTGCCCCGGCGGCCCTCGCCGCCGATCCGGCCACCGCCTCGCAGCAGCCGGAGACCGCCCCCTCCTCCTCCGCGCCCCGGGAAGCGCGGCTCACCACCGCGTCCCCCGAGGAGGTCGGCCTCTCCAGCGAGGTCCTGGCCCGCATCGGGCCCGCGATGCAGGACTTCGTCGACCGGGGCCGCACCGCCGGGGTCGTGACGCTCGTGTCGCGCCGCGGCGAGATCGCGCACTGGGACGCGCGGGGCTGGCGCGTAAGGGGCGAGGACCCCCTCGAGCCCAACGACATCTTCCGCCTCTACTCCATGACGAAGCCGGTCACGAGCGTAGCGGCCATGATGCTCGTCGAGGACGGCCTGATTTCGCTCGACGACAAGGTGGGCGACGTGATTCCGTCCTTCTCGGACGTTCGGGTGTACCAGGACATGGGCTCCCGCAGACCCCACCGCCCCATGCGCATCCGGCACCTCCTCACGCACACGTCGGGACTCAGCTACGGCTTCGGCAGCAGCCGCGTCGATTCCATGTACAACGCGATGTTCGACAAGAATTCAGAAGACCCGGAACCCGACCTGCGGGAGTGGGCCGACAGCTTGGCCTCGCTGCCGCTGGTCGACGACCCCGGCGACCGCTGGAACTACAGCCTGTCCACGGACCTTATGGGGCACGTCATCGAGGTGGTCTCGGGCCGGACCCTCGACAGCTTCCTACGCGAACGCATCTTCGATCCCCTGGGCATGCACGACACGGGCTTTCACGTCCCCGCGGCGAAGCAGGACCGCTTCACGGCGCTGTACCGGCCAGCCGGCAAGGACCTGAAGGTGGACGACTCCCCGACCGACGGCTCCTATTCCCGGCCTCCCGCGTGGCTCTCCGGCGGCGGCGGCCTCGTCTCGACGGCGGGGGACTACCTGCGCTTCTGCCGCATGCTCCTCGGCGGAGGCGAGCTGGACGGCGTGCGGCTCCTCGATCCCGAGACGGTTCGCCTCATGACCCGGAACCAGCTGAAGGAAGACCTTCTTCCCGTTCTCGGGATCCCGGGGATGGGTTTCGGGCTGGGATTCGCGGTTCCGGCGGGCGGGGAGGACGAAATCTACTGGGGGGCCGGAGTGGCGAACACCTACTTCTGGATCGATCCGGCCGAGGAGATAATCGCCTTCGCCTGGACCCAGCTGCAGCCCTTCGGCGCCGCGCCCGTCGACCGGCTGCTGAGACAGATCGTCTACGAGGCCATCGCGGACGAAAACTGACCGCACCGAGATCAGGGCGCCGGAGACGAGAAATGTAAATCATACATGACATTTTGTCATGTAAACGTTACTTTTTCTGCGCGTCTCCTGCCAGCTGCTGCGGCAGCGTGGTGAGCTCGACGACCTCGAAGCGGCGCTCGCCGGCGGGCAGGCGGACGGTGACCTCGTCGCCTTCGCGCGCACCTAGGAATCCCCGCCCCAGGGGCGAGTCGAGCGAAATGTGTCCCTTCTCGAAGTCGATGAAATCGCCCGCGACGATCGTGAAGGTGACCACTTCGCCCAGCGCCCGATCCCGCACGGTGATCCGCGATCCGAACCCGACCCGGTCGGCGGGCATGCCGTCCACGTCGATCTTCGAGATCTCGGCCATGCGGCCCGCAAGGTGTCCGATCCGGGCCTGAACGAACTGTTGCCGCTCGAGCGCCGACTTGTACTCGGAGTTCTCCCGCAGATCCCCGAGTTCGACCGCCTTCCTGATGCGGTTCGGCAGCACCACGTTGAGTTCGTGGGTCAGGGTTTCGACCTCTTCGGATATCCTGGTCTTGATTTCGTCGAGCATGGCCCGGCTCCTGGTTCGGTGGAAGGCAGGTAAGCTAGCAGTCCGTGGATGAAGCCGCCCGAGCACCGAGAGCGGCGAGGCGCCGCGCTGGCAAGGCGCGACGAAG
>JAPPNM010000105.1 GCA_028873825.1 Gemmatimonadota bacterium
CCAGCAGTCCGTGGATAAAGCCGCCCGAGCACCGAGAGCGGCGAAGCGCCGGGCTGGCAAGGCGCGACGTGATCACATGTTGGGAAATCCCCATGGCCACCGCTTCCGGGCTTGGGCCTCATCTCCGCAACGTGACCGCCTCCACGAGCCCCCTCGTTGTCACCACTTCGAGCCCGTCGGTGTCGCCCAGCGCCTCCGGCAGCGCCCGGTTCCAGTCCCGCAGGATCGCCCGGATCAGCCCGGTCGCCGGATCGGTCACCACCGTGATCGCGCGGCGGTCGCTGGAATCGACGGTCACCTCGCCCTCGGGCCCCGCGAGCGTGATCCGGTCCAGCGTGTGCTCCCAGTCGTCCTCGATGGGGATCCAGAAGAGGAAGTACTTGTTGCCGTCCACGTCCTCGCCCGGCGTGAACGACAGGGAGAACTCTACACCGCCGCCGCTCGCGATCCCCTCCAGGGTGTAGGGGCCGGTCTCCCGGGGCAGCGTCGCCGTCGTGTACATCGAATGCACCGGCTCGATCCGCAACTCGCCGTTCAGCACCCCGCCCCAAAGCACCAGCATATCGCCCTTCTGTCCGGCGCCGGGCACCGCGTCGCCCGTCCAATCCTCGACCTTGTTCTCCCTCACCTCTATGACCTTCTCGAAGTAGTAGTCGCTCAGCCAGCCCAGTTCGTAGCAGTACCCCATGATGTCGCGGCGGTAGCGCGGCGACACCAGCGAGCCGTCCCGGAAGTCGTACCCCCACACCCCGATGCCCCCGTTGTCGTAGGGGAAGTCCGGGTCGGTGCCGAGCGCGCCCCCGCATGGGGCGTGCAGGAGATCCAGCGTGTGGCCCACCTCGTGCGCGAGCTCGGTGGCCCATGGCTTGCCGAAGCTCACCAGTCCGTTCAGGCGCGCAATGCCGCGCACGTAGCCGTCCTGGGCATTGGCAATGGCGTACCAGTAGCCCGAGGCCTCCGCCGACTTGTACACCTGTTCCACCTCGAGGAGCACGGGCCACGTGTTGTTCTCCTCGGTCATGTCAAGGGATGTGACGTAGGCGGTGTCCCACGCGCTCGCGGTGAACTCGCCGATCGGGAACGAGTACTCGAGCAGCGCCACCTGCCGACTCACGGCCTCCATGTCCGCAATACTGTCGAAAACCGACGAGTCGGGTTCGTCGGCGTAGAGCACCGGCACTATCGTCAGCTCGAAGGGCGGGACCTCGACAACCTCGAGAGCCACCGACCCCGTATCCGGGAATCGGGTCCGGCTGCCCTCGGCGCGCGGGATCACCTCGGCCGAGTCGGCCAACACCACGAACTCGGTGCCGTCCCTGACGTACCTGGCTGGGATCACCGCGTTGTACGACTTGACGAGGTCGCTTTCGTCCGCGAAGGTGGCCAGCCGGTCCTGTTCGCTCGGCATCGCCACCCGGTGGACCTCCCTGCCGTCACGCGTGAAGGTTGCGAAGACCTCCGGCTCGAAGAAGGCGTTCTCCTGGTCGCCGACCAGGAATACCCTGAGCAGTGCTTCACGATCCGAGATGAGCGGCACGTCGCCGTCGGGGCTCTGGATGGCCTGCGTGAGGTAGACCACCGGCAGCGACAGCCTGACCGAGTCCGGGTTGTCGCAGGTCGCGCCCTCAGCCACGTCGAGCGAGTCGATCCACTCCTGGAAGGTGGGCGCCGGAGAGGCGCAGAGACCCGTGTCGTCGTACTCGAGCGCCCTGAGGTTCTCCAGGTCGATCATGCGGAAGGGAAGCGGTCCCTCCATCTCCTCGTTGTCGCTGATCCTGATCGTGTCCAGCGGGTCGACGGACGTGATCGCGACGGCCACCCCTCCGGCGAGGTCGTTGTCGGCGATGTCGAGGGTCTCCAGTCCCAGCAGGCTGCCGAGCGCGGGCGGCAGCGGTCCCTCCAGACCGTTGCCGGGCAGCCTGAGCTCCCGTACGAGCGAGTCCTCCACGGTCACGCCGTACCAGTCGTCCAGCTCGGAATCGCTGTCCCAGCCGTCGTTGTCGGTCCAGTCGTCCCCGCCCGTGCTGTCGTAGAGCTCCATAAGCGCGTACCGCTCGGTCACAGCGGAGGGACACCACAGTCCGTACGCTTTCGGTATGCCGTCCAGCCACTGCTGGAACTCGTCGTCGAGGTACGGACATATCCAGGTGCCGGCGATGTCGAGGTGGCCGAGCGCGAGATTCATCATGCTCCTGGGCATCAGGCCCTCGAGATCTTCGTTGTTTCGCAACGACAGCCATTCGAGTGAGGTCAGTTGGCCGAGTTCCGGCGGCAGGGGGCCGGTGAGACTGTTGTTCCGGGCACCCAGCTCCTCGAGCTCCGACAGCTGCCCGAGTTCGGGTGGTATGGACCCCGTGAGCTGGTTGTCTCCCAGCTCCAGGTGCTTCAAGGCCGAAAGGCCGCCGAGCTCGGCGGGGATGGATCCCGAGAGCTCGTTCTGGAAGAGCCAAAGCCTGTTCAACCTCGACAGGTTGCCCAGTTCCAGAGGGATGGACCCCGTCAGCTCGGCTCGGGGAATGGACAGTTTCTCCAACGCGGACAACTGTCCGAGTTCCGCCGGAATGGAGCCGGTGAGGTCGTTGGTTCCCATGGACAATTCGACAAGCCTGGGAAGATTGCCGAGCTCCGCCGGTATCGTCCCGGTCAGGTCGTTTCGGAAGATCCACAGAATTTCGAGGTTCGACAGCTTGCCCAGCTCCGGTGGAATGCTGCCGGACAGCGAGTTCCGCATCAGAAACAGCTGTTCGAGCGCAGCCATGTCGCCGAGTTCGGGCGGTATCGGCCCGGTCAGCTCGTTGTCGCTGAGCCTCAGCTCCTTGAGGTTCCGAAGCTTGCCCAGCTCGGGCGGGAGCGAGCCCGTGATCTCGTTGTATCCCAGGCTGAGGTCCTCGAGCGCGGTCATCTCGCCCAGCTCGGGCGGCAACGGTCCCTCGAACTTGTTATCCACCATCCAGGCGGTCTTCAGCTTCTTGAGCTTGCCGAACTCCGCCGGCAGCGGCCCGCTCAGCTCGTTCTCGAAGAGCGCTAGGAACTCGAGGTTTTCGAGGTTGCCGAACTCGGGCGGAATAGGTCCCGACAGTCTGTTCCCGGAGAGGTACATGGTTTCGACGCTCACCATGCCGCCGATCTCGGGCGGAATCGACCCTTCCAGCTTGTTGCTGGAGAGCAACAGCTTCGTGACCTTCGTCAGCTTGCCCAGTTCCGGGGGAATCCGTCCGGTAAGTTCATTCCCGTACAGGGAAAGCACCTCGAGGCGGCCGAGGTTGCCCAGCTCCGGCGGGATGCTGTCGGTGAGGTTGTTCCACGGGAGGAAGATCTCGGTGACGTAGCCCTCTTCGTCGGTGGCGATGCCTGTCCACGTGTTCAGGCTCCTGCCGGTTAGCCAATTCTCCCGCCTGTTCCAGCGCTCGCCGCCAGTCTTGGCGTAGAGGCTGTCCAGCACCTCCCGGTCGGCGGTCTCCGGGATGCATAGGAGCGGATCGCTGTTTCCGGTCGACTCGTACCATTCCACGAGCGAACGTGGCACGCACAGGTCGGTTCCGTAGTCGTAGAACTGGTTGAGCGTGAGGTCGGCGAACGTCTCGGGCAGGGGGCCGGAGAGCTCCGTGTAGCTCAGGTTCAGGTAGTCGAGCCCCGTCATGTTGCCCATTTCGGGGGGAAGCTGGCCCTCCACTCCGGTTTCGCGAAGGTTCAGGTCGCGAAGGCGTTGCAGCCGTCTGATCGCGGGCGGAATGGGGCCGGTAACGGTAGCGTCGCGTAGTTCAGAAGCTGAACAGGCTGTCCAGCAGCCCGATCTCGGCGGGGATCTCGCCAGCCACGTTGTTGTCCTGCAGCTCCAGGTGCTTCACCCGGCCGCTCCGCCATGTGTCGACCCCGTACCACTCCCCGAGCGGTTCGTCGCTCATCCAGTTGGTGTTGTCCTCCCAGTCGTCCCCGCCCATCGCGCGGTAGAGGGCCTCGAGCGCGACCCGGTCGCCGCCGGACAGCCTGACCGCCACCTCGGCGGTGGCGGAGGTAACCGAGTCGTACGTGGCGATCACGTTGGTCACGCCGCTCGAGCGCGCCGTCACCAAACCGGTCGTGTCGACTCTCGCAACCCTAGTGTCGCCGCTCTTCCAGGTCACCTCCGCATCCTCCACGACTTCCCCCTCCGCATCGATCACGGTCGCCGAGAGCGTGGCCGTGTCGCGGCTCGCCTCGAAGGTGAGCGACGCGGGCTCGACCAGGACCCGGCTCGCGCACTCGGGCGGATCGTCGGTCTCCTCGATCGAGTCCAGCCACTCGGAGAGCGAGGGGGGCACGCACAGATCGGTTCCCCCGACCAGGAAGCTCTCGAGTTCGAGGTCTTCGAAGGAGGCGGGCACCAGCCCGGACAGACTCGTCGCCGCCACGTTGACGCTCCGGAGGCTGTCCAGCGTCCCGAGCGCCGGGGACAAATCACCGGCCAGCGCGTTGACGCTCAGAGTGAGGTCGCGCAGCAGGGCAAGGTCGCCCACTTCGGCCAGGATAGGGCCGGAAATCCAGTTTCGGCTCAGGTCGAGGGTGACCAGCCTGTCCAAGAGCCCGATGGAGGAGTGGAGCGGCCCCCTCAGGTTGTTGTTTCGCAGCGACAGGCCCACGACCCGGCCGCTGTCGTCGGTCTCGACCCCGGCCCACTCCGAGAGCGGTTCGTCGCTCAGCCAGTTGGTCGCGTCCGTCCAGCCGTCTCCGCGCGCACGGTCGTGGAGGATCTCCAGGATGTCCCGGTCGTTCTCCGGCAGGTCCACTACCGCGGTGATCGCCCCGCTCGTCGAGTCGTAGGTGGCGGTCACCTCGGTCTCGCCGTCGCCGACCGCCGTCACCCTTTCCGCCGCGCTCGCCGAGACGACCGAGGTATCGCCGCTCGTCCAGGTCGCCGGCACCTTGTAGGTCGTGTCCCCTTCGGCGCTCACGTAGGTGGCCGACAGGTCGCCCGTCTCGCCGACCGCGTAGAAGCTGAGCGACGGCAGGTCGACCACCTCGATGGTGATGGAGGCCATGCAGCGCGCCGCGCTGTCGGTCTCCTCGATCCCCTCGAACCATTCGTCCAGCGAGGGCGGCACGCACACCCCGGAATTTACGGCGTAGAGGGTATCCAGCTCGAGGTTGCGGAACGAGCGCGGCACCATCCCGCTCAGCTCGTTGTCGCCGATGTGCAGGTGCCGGAGCCCGGCCATGTAACCCAGGCTCCGGGGCAGAAGACCCTCGAGCGCATTCCCGTTCAGGCGCAAATGGCGAAGCTGCTGCAATTCCCGGAAATCCCACGGAATCTTCCCGCCCAGCGCATTCCCGCCCAAGTCGAGGGTGACCAGGCTGTCCAGCTCCGCCAGGACGGCCGGGATGGAGCCGGTCAGGTTGTTGTTGCCGAGCGACAGGCCCACGACCTCTCCCGACGAATCGCCGGTCTCGACCCCGTACCACTCCGAGAGCGGCTTGTCGCTCAGCCAGTTCGTGGTGTCCGTCCAGTTCTTGCCGCCGGTGACCCGGTAGAGGCTGTCGAGGACCTGCCGGGTGCTGAGCTTGAAGACGATCTCCACCCGGGCCGTGTCGGCGAGCGAGTCCGAGGTGGCCGTTACGTTGACGGCCCCGTAGTCGACCGTGGTGACCAGACCCGTGGAATCGACCGTGGCGATGGCGGTGTCTCCGCTCGCCCAGGCGATTTCGGCGTCCTGCACCGTGTCCCCTTCCGCGTTGATGACCGCGGCCGTCAGCCTGGCCGTGTCGCCGGGCGAATGGACTTCCAGGTACAGCCAAGGCGGGTCGATGACGATCTTGTCGGTACAGAGCTGGTACCTGTCTTCCTTCTGCGGAATCGAGTCCACCCACGCTTGGAGCGCGGCTGGGATGCACACGCCGTCCCTGTCGAAGTAGAAGGAGGTCAGGTCAAGGTTGGCGAAGGTGAGGGGCACGGGACCGGTGAGGTCGGTATCGGTCACTGTGAGGTACTCGATCCTCTTCATATACCCGAGTTCCGGAGGCAGTCTCCCCGTGATCCCGGCGTTTTCGGCCAGAAACAGGTCGCGAAGGCCCTCGAACTTCGAGAGTTCGGGCGGGATCGGTCCCGAGAGTTCGTTGTACCTCAGAACGAGACCGAACAACTCGTCCAGCCCCCCCAGTTCCGGCGGAATCGTGCCAACCAGGTTGTTGTCGTCGAGCGACAGATTGCTGACCTTGCCCTGCCACGCCCTCACCCCGTACCAGTCGTCCAGGTCCTCGTCGCTCAGCCAGTTCTCGTCCTCGTCCCAGTCCTCGCCACCGGTCGCCTCGTAGAAGATCTCCAGGATCTCGCGGTCGGTCAGCGGCTCGGCGACCTCCACCGTGGCGTAGGAGGAGACCGAATCGTACGTCGCCGTCACCTTGGTCTTGCCGAACTCCACCGAGGTTACCACTCCGGCCGTGTCGACGGTCGCGATCGCGGTGTCGGCGCTCTCCCACGTCACCGTCGCGTCGCTGATCGTGTCCCCTTCGGCGTCGATCACCGTGGCGGTGAGCGTGTCGCTCACGCCGGTCGTGTCGAGCGTTAGCCAATGGGGCTCGATCACGACCTTCGTGCCGTCGTCGCTCATCATCGCGAGGATCGGCGCATTCTCTTCCGCGGGAGCCGTCGGGGTGTCGTCCGCGCAGGCTTCGAGCAGCAGCGCGGCGAGGAGTGCGACCGAAAGTGCCGCACAGCCGGCCCCGAGCCGCGAGAATCGCGGACGCGAAGGGATGCTGCCGGAAGGCAGGATGCTCATGCGCAGGCTCTCGAAACTGTCCGATTTGACGCTAGCCCACCAAGTTACGTGATTGCAACGGGTATGTCCACTCGGTGGCGGCGTTCTCGTAAACGGGAGTTCCGCCGCAACGGAACCGAACGACCGCGGGATACGTACCGCTTGGTCAGGAAGGCCGGTGCGTGTTAGGTTCCGGCCCCCACCCGATCAACGAACGAAGGGAGAAGGCCATGGTCACCAGGGAGGACCTGGAGAGCTATCTGATCCGCATGGACGCGGAGTTCGAGGAGGTGGACGAAGGCATGTTCCTCGTCCGTCCCGAAAACGGCGGAGCGCCGATCGTCGTCCACCACTCGGACCCGGTGCTGGTGGTCCGCATGAAGGTGATGGACCTGCCGGCCCGTTCCGACGGCCTCGGCGACCTCTACGAGACGCTGCTGAGGCTGAACGTGTCCGATGTGATTCACGGAGCGTACGGCCTCGAGGAGCGGACGCTGATCCTCAGCGACACCCTCCAGCTCGGCACGCTGGACTTCGAGGAGCTGAGGGCGTCGCTGGACAGCGTTCAGCTTGCCGCGTCGTCGCACCTTTCGCGGATCCGGGCCCTGGCCGGCGCGGGAGGGGGGGAATAGAAATGGGGATCTTCAGCAAGCTCTCGACGCTGATCAAGTCCAACATCAACGACCTGATCAACCGGGCCGAAGACCCGGAGAAGATGTTGAACCAGATCATCCTCGACATGCGGGACCAGCTGGCCAAGGCCAAGCGCGAGGTCGCGGCCGCGATCGCCGACGAGCGCAAGCTCCGGGGCCAGCTGGAAGACGAGCTCAAGCAGTCGCGCGAGTGGGAGAAGCGCGCGATGCTGGCCGTGAAGCAGGGACGGGACGACCTGGCCAAGCAGGCCCTGGTGCGGCAGCAGGAGCACGCGGAACGCGCGTCGGCGCTGGACCGGACTTGGCGTGCGCAGTCCGCCGAGACCGAGAGGCTCAAGGGTTCGCTCCGCCAGCTCAACGAGAAGATCGAAGAGGCAAAGCGCAAGCGCAACCTCCTGATCGCCAAGCAGAAGCGGGCCCAGGCGCAGCGGCGCATCCACGAGACGATGTCCGGGCTGTCGGACACCTCGGCCTTCGACGCCTTCAACCGCATGGCCGACAAGATTGAGGAGGAGGAACGCCGCACCCTCGCCCAGGCCGAAGTCACCGAGGCGCTCGCCGGGGACACCCTCGAGACCGAGTTTCTGCGCCTGGAGGCGGGGTCGAGCGACGCGGGCGTGGACGACAGGCTCTCCGCTCTCAAGGCCGAGATGGGGCTGCTCCCGTCGGGCTCTCCCGAAGCGCCCAAGCGGCTGGGATCCGGCGCCGGGGCCGAGGATGACGGTGCGGACGACGCCGGCGAAGCCGGGGAGCCGCCCATTCGCGAAGCCGAGCTCCTCGACGAGTTCGAGAAGCTGGAGAGGGGCGGGGGGACCGGAGCCCGGCCGTGAGCGTGGTCTACCTCAACGGCGAGTACCTGCCCGCCGGCGAGGCGAGGATCTCCGTCAACGACCGTGGGTTCCTCTTCGGGGACGGCGTCTACGAGGTGACTCCGGCGTATCGCGGGCGCATCTTCCGCTGGGAGCGGCATCTGGACCGCATGCGCAGGGGACTGGCGGCGATCGGGATCGACTTCGACGCCGCCGCGCTCGTGGAGGTGAACCGGGGGCTGCTGGCCCGGAACGACCTGGAACGGGTGCCCGTGGCCTACGTCTACGTGCAGGTCACGCGCGGGATCGCACCTCGCACCCACGCCTTCCCCAACCCCCCCGTGCCTCCCTCCGTCTACGGCTTCGCCGGTCGGTACGACCGCCCCGCGCGGGAGGTGTGGGAGCGCGGCTTCAAGGCGGTCACCGTCCCCGACCAGCGCTGGGCCCTCGCCGAGGTCAAGGCCGTCGCCCTGCTTCCCAACTGCCTTGCGCAGCAGGCCGCGGTCGAGGCCGGCGCGAGCGACGCCATCTTCGTGCGGGACGGCATCGCGCTCGAGGGCTCCCACAACAACCTCTTCGCCGTCTTCGGCGGGGTGGTCGCGACCGCGCCCAGGTCGAACTACATACTGCACGGCGTCACGCGCGACCTCGTGATCGAGCTGGCCGGGGAACTGGGTCTTCCCGTTGAGGAGCGCGCGATCCCGCTCCGGGAACTCTACCGCGCCGACGAGGTGTTCTTCACCGGGACCACGACCGAGGTGCGGCCCTCGGTGGAGGTGGACGGGCGTATGATCGGGGACGGAAGGGTGGGGCCGGTGGCGCGGGGGCTGTACGATGCGTTTCTGGAGGCGACGGGGAGTTGAGGAGGGTCCGTGGATTGCCGGCGACCCGACTGTTGGCGGTAGATTGATCGACATGATCAGCGGACTGTCGCGGCTGCCGGCGGGAGCAGTGTTTCACCGATGCGCACTCCAGGTGAATCCGTTTGAGTACGCCCGTAAGTTCCGAGGAATCAAATCCCCCGGGCACGCCGGGTCCCACGCCCGTCAGATAATTGCGAAGGCGTTGGAACTAGACATCTCCGTACTTGCGATTACGAATCACAACGACTACAAGGGGGTCGGCCCCTTCCGCGAGGCGGCCGAGGGTCACGCCATCACGATCTTCCCCGGATTCGAGGTGTCCTCCTCCGAGGGAATCCACGTCCTGTGTGTCTATGATCCCGCAACAGAAGACGAGCACTTGGGACGGTTCCTGGGCGAGCTCGGGATCCGGGAACCGGGATCGTCCTCCGCATTGTCGAAGAAGACGTTCGTTGATGTCCTGGCGACTGTTCGGGATCAGGGAGGAATCGCCATCGCGGCCCATGTGACGAGCCATCCCGGCGGTCTCCTGCAGGTTCTAAGGAGGAGCGGGCAGGCCCGGATCAATGCGTGGCGCAGCCCGGACTTGCTCGCCGTTCAGATTCCGAAGACGGTGGACGAACTGAGTACGTGGGCGCGCGCCGTCATTCGGAACGAGGATCCCCAATACCGGCGCTTGGGAACTGCTGGTGAAGGCCTGGCCGTGGCCCCGGTCAACGCCAAGGACGTCGTAGGTCCCGAGGACCTCGGGGACCGTGGCGCGACCTGCCTGATCAAGATGTCGCGCATCGGTGTCGAGGGTCTGCGCCAGGCCTTCCTAGACCCGGGCTCCCGCGTCGAGCTCGATTCCCAGGACGCCGAAGTGGAGCCGGGAAACCGTGCCGAAATGCTGGGAATGGCCTGGGCAGGGGGGTTTCTCAACGGAACCAGGATGCGCCTGAATCCGAATCTCAACGTGCTGATCGGTGGAAGAGGCGCCGGCAAGTCCACGGTGATCGAGAGCCTCCGCTACGTGTTGGGACTGGATCCCATCGGTGAAGCTGCATCGAAAGCCCACCAGGGGATCGTCCACAACGTGCTCCGGAGCGGGACCAGGATATCACTTCTGGTGCGTACCCATGGACCGAGCACGCGGGACTACCTGATCGAGCGTACGGTTCCGAATCCGCCGATCGTCCGGGACCGGGACGGCGCAATCTCGAACCTGATGCCGCGGGACATCCTCCCCCGTGTCGAGATCTATGGGCAACACGAGATTGCCCACCTGACCAGGAACTCCGTACAACGCACTCGCCTCCTGGACCGTTTTGTCGAGCAGGACCCGTCTCTGGCAAGAAGGAAGGCCCAGGTTCGACAAGACCTGGAAAAGACCAGAGGGTCGATCCTGGAGGTACGACGCCAACTGGAAGACCTCCAGGAGCGTCTGGCGGCACTTCCCGGACTTGAAGAAACGCTTGAACAGTACCGCAAGGCCGGACTGGAGGAACGATTGCGCGACCGGAGTCTCCTGGTTCGTGAAGAGCAGGTTCTCGATTCGATGGCGCATCGCCTGGAACCGCTGCGTGAGTGCCTGGCGGATCTCCGGCAGGAGCTGCCCCTGGACCGGGCGTTCTTGTCGCGTGGGGCGCTCGACAGCCTTCCCGGTAGAGACATACTGGAAGTTGGAAATCGGGTTCTGGAGAAACTGAGCACCGGACTGCAGGACCTGGCCTCCGGATTTCAGGACGCACTGGGCCGGGCAGACGACGGCATCGCACGGATCAGGACCAGGTGGGATAATCGTCGCCGAGAGGTACAGGAAGCATACGAGGCCATTCTCCGGGAACTTGAGCGATCCGCGGTGCATGGCGAGGAGTTTATTCGCCTTCGTCGCAGAATTGAACGCCTTCGCCCTCTCCGCCGTGAGGCAACCCTGGCGGAACAGGCGGAAGCGGAACACATGAAGCGGCGCGGGATTCTTCTGACCGAATGGGAAGAACTGAAGGCTGAGGAGTTCCGGCTGTTGGACCAGGCCGCCGGAGCGGTCACCGAGCGACTCGAAGGCCGAATCCAGGTAAAGGTTGTCGCTGCCGGTGATCGGCCGCCACTCTCCGAACTTCTTCGCGAAGGGATTGGCGGCAACCTTGCGAAGACCATCGACATCCTCGAATCCGCGCCGGACCTTTCCGTCCTGGATCTGGCGGACACGTGCCGCGAGGGAGCCGACGCGATTCTGGCGAAGTACGAGACCACCCCGAAGCAGGCGGCCCTGCTGGCGAACGCCTCACCGGAAATCCTGATGCGCGTCGAAGAGCTCGATCTGCCCCATACAACCGAGATCCGGCTGAATCTCGCCCGGGAAGGCAGGCCGCCGTCGTGGCGTGCACTGGACGACCTGTCGACCGGTCAAAAGGCGACTGCGGTGTTGCTCCTTCTTCTTCTCGAGTCCGACGCCCCGCTGATTGTGGACCAGCCCGAGGACGACCTGGACAACCGCTTCATCACGGAGGGGATCGTTCCGCGGATGCGCGAAGAGAAGCGACGGCGTCAGTTCATTTTTTCGACTCACAACGCGAACATCCCCGTTCTGGGGGACGCAGAGTTGATTCTGGGCCTTACTCCGCTGGGTGAAGCCGGCGAGGAGGACGGAAGAGCCGAGATTGCTAGGGAACACATGGGTTCGATCGACGACGAACAGGTGCGAGAGCTCATCGAGGATCTGCTCGAAGGCGGGAAGGACGCGTTCGAAACGAGACGAAACAAGTACGGGTTCTGAGGGTGCCACGGTAGATGACCAGAGCCGAACTCATCGAGCTGATCCGCAACGACGAGACCTCCGGGGTCGAATTCAAGCGGGACGATGTTTCGGCCACCAAACTGGCTTCCGAGATGGCCGCACTGCTCAATCTGAGAGGTGGTCACATTCTTCTGGGCGTCGAGAGCGACCAGACCGTGAGCGGCTTGACGCGAGACCCGAGGGAGGCCGAGGAGTGGGTCATGGAAGTCGCCCGGGTCCACGTTCAACCGGCGACCATTCCGTACTGGGAGACCATTCGATGGGATGCCGACAGGATCGTGGGCATCGTATCTCTGTCCGAGGATGCACCTGATAAACCCTACAAGGTGAAGAAGGGTTCGGCCTGGGTCACCAAGGTCAGAGTCGGGACGACGACGCGCGATGCGACCCGCGAGGAGGAAGCCCGTCTCTATCAGCAGTCGGGGCGTATGGAATACGGCTTGAAGCCCGTTCAGGGCGCGGAAGCAACTATGCTGGACGATCGGCGTCTGCAGGACTATTTCGAGCGTGTGTTGGGCTGGGGCCTGCCCGGAGATCCCAGGTCCGAGGAATGGAGGACGCAACTCGTCAACCTGGACTTGGCGGTCCGGAGACACCAGCGCACGTCGCCCACCGTGAACGGGGTGCTGCTATTTGGCAGCAACCCGAAGCGCTTCGTCCCCCAATCCGGCATTCGGGCCATCTGTTACGCGGGAGAAGAGCCCGACTACGCGACCCGCGCGGACGAGGACCTGAGGGGCCCGCTCGTACCCCTTCTCGACCGTGGTGGAGCCTTGTTGGAGCCAGGTCTTGTCGACCAGGCCTGGGACTTCGTACGACGGAACACCACTCCGGCTGCCCGCCTGGAAGGCCCTCGCCGCGCAGACCGCTGGGAGTATCCGAGGAGCGTGATACGGGAGGCCGTGACCAACGCCCTCGTCCACCGCGACTACAGCATTGCCGGTACCGACATCACACTGACCGTCTTTTCGAATCGGTTGGAGGTCACCAGCCCTGGGCGGCTACCTAACACGGTAACGCGGGAGGGAATGCGGTCGGGCATGCGCTACGCCCGCAACCAGACCCTGGTGAACGTCATGCGGGACTACGGATACGTTGACGCACGCGGAATGGGAGTGCGAATCAAGATCATTCCGGGGATGCGGGAGCACAACGGAACCGAACCGGACCTGATCGAGGACGAGTACCGATTCACGGTTCGGCTCTGGAAGTAGGCCGCGCCCCCTCACCGGTACAGCAGGTACCCCTCGCGGCGCTCCAGGTAGTCCCCCAGCCCCTCCCCCCACCTCTCAGCCAGCTCCCCGTACGACGCCCCCGCGTCGAGCGCGATCCGCAGCGCGTCGGTCCCGGCCAGCCGGTCGAAGTGCCCCTCGCGCCAGCTCCAGCGCTCCCCGGACATCGCCCTGATCTCCACCAGTAGCGCCAGCGCCGCGAGCGTCGGGTCGTAGGACGGCCCGGCAGCCTCCAGCCGAACTCCCCCCACCTCGGTCCCCGCGAACTTCCCGTCGCCGGGATCCTCCGGAGTGAACCGCACCGCCGGGAACCGCGCGTCCGGCACCCCGAGCTCCCCCAGCCGCGTCGCCAGCTCCTCGCCGTCGAGCCACGGCGCCCCCACATGCTGGAATGCCCGCTCGGTCCCGCGCCCGACCGAAACCGGAGTCCCCTCGAATAGGCAGGTGCCGGGATAGTGAAGCGCGCTCTCCACCGACGGCATGTTGGGCGACGGCGCGATCCAGGGGATGCCGGTCTCGCCGAAGGGCATCGTGCGCGACCAACCGTCCGCGACCACTACGCTGAGATCGACCCGCACCCCGAATTCCCCCACCGCCATGCGCGCGAACTCGCCCGCCGTCAGCCCGTGCCGCATGGGGATCGGGTAGAGGCCCACGAAACTCGCGAAATCGGGGTCCAGCACGTTGCCCTGCACCCGGTCGCCACCGATCGGGTTTGGCCGGTCGAGGACCACGAAGTCGATGCCGTGCTCGCCCGCGGCCTCCATGGCAAGCGCCATGGTGGACAGGTACGTGTAGTAGCGGGTGCCGATGTCCTGGATGTCGAAGAGGAGCACTTCGATGCCTTGCAGCATCTCGGCGGTGGGCTTCCGGGTCGAGCCGTAGAGGGAGTGAACGGGCAGCCCGGTGCGCTCGTCCGCGCCGCCCTCGACCTTTACCCCCGCCTCGGCACGGCCCCGGATGCCGTGTTCAGGCGAGAAGAGCGCAACCAGTTCGACCTCGGCGTGATCGGCCAGGAGGTCGATCGAGGACGTGCCGCCGCGGTCCCGTCCCGTGTGGTTGGTGATGAGGCCTGCGCGGCGCCCGCGCACCAGGGCGAGCGAATCGCTTATAAGGACCTCGACGCCGGGCCGTACGGCGGCCGAAGACCGCGCCGCGGTGCGGGGGGACGCGGAAGCGACTGACGGAGGCTCCCGGCCGGGGTCGCCGCCGGGCGAGCAGGCAACGGCGGCGAGGAGGGGCAGCGCCGCGATAAGCGATCGTGCGGGCAAGGGCGCGCGGCCAGTCGGGGTGGAGGGATTGCGGGGCGGGAGTCGTCCCGGAATCGGGAGTTAAGCTATCTTGGTTGACATGCGCGCGCCCCCCCGTCCTTCCCCCCGTCCCCTCCTCGCGGCCGCCGCCCTCGCCGTCCTCGCCGCCTGCGGCCGCTTCGCCGGCGCGCCGGTAGCGGGATCGCCCGCCCCGGACCCAGCGCGATCGCCCCGCCCCGCCCCGTCCGCCGCCCCGTGGTACGACGGCCGCGGCTGGGCCGAGCGGACGCTGGAGTCCCTCACGCTGGAGGAAAAGGCCGGTCAGCTGATGATGCCCTTCCTCCTGGGCGATTTCGCGCCGGAGGGATCCTCGTCGGCGCGGCGCGCCCGGGCCCTGGTGGAGGAACACCGGGTGGGCGGAATCATCGTCTCGGTCGGGTCGCCCACCGAGGTGGCTGCGAAGCTCAACTGGCTGCAGTCGCTCTCCGATCTGCCCCTCCTCGTGAGCGCCGACCTGGAGGCGGGCGCGGGCTTCCGCTTCGAAGGGGTGGTGCATGCGCCCACCAACATCTGGCTCGGCGGGGCGACGCGCTTTCCGGCGTTGATGGCGCTGGGCGCGGCCGGCGACCCCGGGCTGGCGTACGAGATGGGCCGGGTCACGGCGGTCGAGGCGCGCGCCCTCGGCGTTCACGTGCCCTTCGCGCCGGTGCTCGACGTGAACAACAACCCCGAGAATCCGGTCATCAACGTGCGCTCGTTCGGCGAGGACCCGGAGATGGTGGCGCTGCTGGGGGCGGCCTTCGTGAGGGGGCTGCAGGACCACGGCACGATCGCCACCGCGAAGCACTTCCCCGGCCACGGCGACACCGGCGTCGACTCGCACATCTCGCTGCCGGTCATCCGGGTCGGCCGCGAACGCATGGACTCGGTGGAGCTGCTCCCGTTCCGGCGGGCGGTCGAAGCGGGGCTGGGCGCCGTCATGACCGCGCACGTCACCGTGCCCGAGATCACCGGGGAGCGCACGCCGGCCACCCTGGCGCCCGCCGTCCTGACGGATCTGCTCCGCGGCGAGATGGGGTTCGGCGGCCTCGTCTTCACCGACGCGATGGACATGGGCGCGGTCGACCGCATGTTCGAGCGCGGCGAGGCGGCGGTGCGGGCGCTGGAGGCGGGTGCGGACGTGATCCTCATGCCGCCCGACCTGGGGGCGGCCCGCGAGGGAATCGCGGGGGCGGTCCGCGCCGGGCGGCTGACCGAGGAACGCGTCGACCGGTCGGTGCTGCGCATCCTGCGCGCCAAGGAGAAGCTGGGGCTGGACCGCGAGCGCACCGTCGATCTGGGCCGCATGCGCGAGACGGTCGGCGTGCGCCCCCACCTGGCCGTGGCGCGGGAGGCGGCCAACCGCTCGGTGACCGTCCTCAAGGACGAGCGCAACCTCATGCCCCTCTTGGGGACGCCCGCCGCCGACGTGTATTCGGTCACCTACCGGCGCGCGAACGACATTCGCGCGGGGCGGGCGTTCAACGCGGGCCTGCGCCGCACTTATCCGCGCCTTCGCACCGCCTACGTGGACCAGGAGACGACGAGGCGGGAATACGACGAGATCCTCGTCCGCGCCCGCGGCATGAACCTCACCGTCGTGTCGCTGCACGTGGGCGTGCGCACCGCGTCCGGGTCGGTGGCCCTTCCCGAAGAGGCCGTCGCGTTCGTGAGGAGGCTGGCGCGTTCGGGGCGGCCGCACATCGTGGCGGCCTTCGGGAATCCGTACCTCCTGGCGGAGTTTCCGCGCGTCGGAACCTATCTGACCGCGTGGTCGGGCATCCCCGTTGCGGAACGCGCCGCAGCCGACGCCATCCTGGGCCGGATCCCGGTGACGGGCCGCGCGCCCGCCCGCATAGCCGGCTTCGAGATCGGCCACGGGCTGCGCGTCCTGCCGCGGACGGTGGCGGAGCGGGACCGCTGAGCGTGGGCGCGCGGAAGGCCTTCGCCCCTACCGGGGCCGGTCGCTCGCGTCCGGCCGACCCGGCGCCCCTCCGCTCCCGCCGCCGAACCGCGCTTCTTCGCGGGCCGGTCGCCGCCGTCCTCCTCGCGCTCGGGTCCTGCACCGGCCCGGCGCCGCGCCCCGCCAACCCGCCCGCCCCGCCCGCCGCCGCCCTCGACGACGACGCCCGCCGCTGGGTCGCCGAAACCCTCGCGACCCTGACGCTGCGCGAGGCGGTCGCCCAGCTGGTCATTCCCTGGATCTCCGGCGGCTACGCCCCGGAGAGCGACCCCGTCTTCCGGGAGCTGCTCGGCTGGGTCGACGAGGGACTGGGCGGCGTCCTGATCTCCATCGGCGTCCCCGACGCCTACGCGGCCAAGCTCAACCGCCTCCAGTCCCGCGCCCGGATCCCGCTCCTCGTCACCTCCGACTTCGAGAACGGGGGCCCAGGTATGCGGATCAACCACAGCTACGCCCTCCCGTCGCTGCTGCCGCAGGGCGGCGGCACGAGCTTTCCGCCGACGATGGCCTTCGGGGCCGCGGGCGACGAGGAGCTCGCCTTCGAGTACGGGCGGATCACCGCCGCCGAGGCGCGCGCGGTGGGCGTACACTGGCTCTTCGCGCCCGTCCTCGACGTCAACAGCAACCCGGACAACCCGGTCATCAACACCCGCTCCTTCGGCGAGGACCCGGTCGCGGTGGGCCGGCTCGGCGCCGCCTTCATCCGGGGCGCGCGGGCCGGCGGCGCCCTCACGACCGCCAAGCACTTCCCCGGCCACGGCGACACCCGCGCCGACTCCCACATCGAGCTTCCCGTCATCGGGGCCGACCGCGAGCGCCTCGACCGGGTGGAGCTCGTTCCCTTCCGCATGGCGGTCGACGCGGGGGTGGACGCGGTGATGACGGCGCACGTGGCGGTGCCCGGCGTGCTCGGCGACGACCGTCCCGCCACGATGTCGCCCGAGCTCATGACCGGTCTGCTGCGGGGCGAGATGGGTTTCGGCGGCATCCTCTTCACCGACGCGCTCCGCATGGGCGCGATCACCGGCGGCTACGGGGCCGGCGAGGCCGCGGTGCTCGCGCTCCAAGCCGGGTCGGACGTGCTGCTCGCGCCCGACGGGATCGGCGTGACGATCGAGGCCGTGGCCGGGGCGGTGGAGTCGGGCCGCGTCGCACGGGAGAGGATCGACGTCTCGGTGCGGCGGCTGCTCGAAGCGAAGGCCCGGCTGGGGCTGCACCGCGGCGCGCAGGTGGACCCGGTGGGCGTCGCGACCCGCGTGGGCGCCGCCGGGCACCGGGCCGTGGCCGAAAGCGCCGCCGCGGCGTCCATCACGCTGGTGCGCGACCGCGAGGGGGTCCTGCCGCTGGCGCGCGGTACGTCGCTGCTCAGCGTCACCTACGCGCGCCCGGGCGACCTGCTCGCGGGCCGCGCCTTCGACGCCGCGCTCCGCCCCTCCGCCGCGCGCTTCTCCGCGGCCCGGGTGGGCCCCGGCACGCCCTGGGCGGTGTACGATTCCCTCCTGCACGCCGCCCGCGACGCGGACGCCGTGGTGGTGGGCGCCTACGTGCCGCCGCGCTCCGGCCTGGGGTCGGTGGGCGTCCCGGCCGGGTTCCGCGCCTTCGTCGAGGCGGTTGGCGGGCGCAGCGGCCCCGGCGTGGCGGTAGTGTCCTTCGGCAGCCCCTACCTCCTGTCGGCGTTTCCGGATGCGGGCACCTACCTGCTCGCGTGGGGCGGCCGGGAGGTCTCGCAGCGCGCCGCGGCGCGGGCGGTGGCGGGGGAGGCGGCGATCTCGGGACGGCTGCCGGTCTCGATCCCGCCGCTGCACCGGGCGGGCGAAGGATTGGACCGGGCCGCCCGGGCGAGGATGGCGGAGCGGGACGAGGCCGGCGAGCGCCAGGCGGACCCCTTGCGCGAGGCGGGGTTCGTGCCGGGGGAGGAGGAGGGCGAAGCCGGCGCGGGAACTTCTTCTGGCGATCACGCGACCGGCGGGCCTGGGCGGTGGCGGGGCGGAGAGGTCCACCCGGACTGCGCAACCCGTCCGGACGATCCCGCGGCGGATCCCCGTGACAGTACGGCCGCCGTTCCCGGCGCGCGGGAAGCGGCCGACCTCGCCGACACCTTCTGCCGCGCCGGCAACGCGATCGTCTCCCCGCGCGAAGCCGACCCCGCCCGCGCCGGCATGAACGCCGACTCCCTCGCCGCGCTGGACGACTTCATCCTGGCCGCCCTGGCCGATTCGGCCGCCCCGGGCGCGGCCCTGGCCGTCGTGCGACGGGGCCGGCTCGTGCGGCTTCGGGGCTACGGCCGCCTCGACCGGGACCCGGCCGCGCCCCCCGTCACCCCCGCCTCGATCTTCGACCTCGCCTCGCTGACCAAGGCGGTCGGCACGACCTCGGCCGTCGTCATCCTCGCGCAGCGGGGCCTCGTCGCTCTCGACGACCCCGTGGCCGACCATCTCCCCGGGTGGGCCGGCGGCGACCCCGCCAAGGCGCGGGTCACGATCCGGCATCTCCTGCTGCACCGGGCCGGACTGCCGCCCTTCCGCCGGCTCTTCCTCGAGACGAAGGGCCGCGACGCCTACCGGGACGCCATCGGCGCCATCCCGCTCGATCATCCCCCCGGCGAGCGCACCGTCTACTCCGACATCGGCCTCATGACGGCGGCCTTTGTCGTCGAGGCCGTGGCCGGGATGGCGCTGGACGGCTTCCTGCGCGCCGAAGTGTGGCGGCCCCTCGGCATGTCCGACACCGGCTTCGCCCCCGATTCCGCGCTCTGGGACCGCGTCGCCACCACCGAGCTCGACGAGGACTGCCGCGGCTATCACGTCCACGGCGTCGTACACGACGAGAACGCCTACGCCGTCGGCGGCGTCGCGGGGCACGCCGGGCTCTTCAGCTCGGCGCGAGACCTGGCCGTCTTCGCCCAGATGATGCTGGACCGGGGCGTCGCGGCGCCGTGCCGGGCCGACGCCGAGTCGGGACTGCCCTGCCACCGCCCCCGCTTCGCGCCCGCCTCGATCTTCTCCCAGGGCTGGGTCGAGCGGATCGCGCGGCGGCAGTCCCCCGGGTCCTCGCGCGCCCTCGGCTGGGACACTCCCTCGGAGCGCTCCTCCGCCGGCGACTACTTCTCGGCCCGCTCCTTCGGCCACACCGGATACACCGGCACCTCCATCTGGATCGACCCCGAGCAGCAGCTCGCCGTCGTGCTCCTCACCAACCGCGTGAACCCGACGAGAGCGAACCGCAAGCACATTCCGCTGCGGCGCGGGGTACACGACCGGGTGGCGCGCGCGATCGCGGACACGCCGCCGCGGCGCCGCCCCGGCGCTCCCGACCCCCCCTGATCCCTTCGTCGCGACCCGCTTACCACCATGAACTTCGGCGGCCTCGACTTTGCGGTCCTCGTCCTCTACATGGCGGGCGTGACCGCCTGGGGCGCCTGGCTGGGCCGCTCGAACCGCGGCGGCGCCGACTACTTCCTCGGCGGCCGCAGCCTGCCGTGGTGGGCGGTCATGCTCTCGGTGGTGGCGACCGAGACCAGCACGCTGACCTTCCTGTCGATCCCCGGCGTCTCCTACCTGGGCACGCTGGCGTTCCTGCAGCTCGCCTTCGGCTACCTGGCGGGCCGCGCGGTCGTCGCCCGGATCCTGCTGCCCGCCTACTACCGCGGCGAACTGACCACCGCCTACGCCCTTCTGGAGACCCGTTTCGGCGGCGCGGCGCGGCGCTACGCGTCGGGGATCTTCATGATCGCCCGGCTGCTGGCCGACTCGGTGCGCCTATTCGCCACGGCGATCCCGCTGGCGATCGTCACGGGGTGGTCGTATCCGGCGTCGATTCTGGTGATCGGCCTGGCCACCCTGGCGTACACCTACCGCGGCGGCATCAGGGCGGTGGTGTGGGTGGACGCGCTGCAGATGGCGCTCTACGTGGCCGGCGGACTGATCGCGCTCCTGCTCCTGCACGCGGCGGTCGACGGCGGCTGGCCCGCGATCCTGGCCAGCGCCGGTTCGGCCGGAAAGACGCGGGTGCTCGACTTCGGCGCGTCGCCCGGGGTGGCCTACACCTTCTGGGCCGGCCTGATCGGCGGCGGCTTTCTGTCGATGGCTTCGCACGGGACCGACCAGCTCATCGTGCAACGGCTGCTGACCTGCCACGACGCGGCGGAGAGCCGGCGGGCGCTGATCGGGAGCGGGTTCGCGGTGATTCTGCAGTTCGCGCTCTTCCTCTTCGTGGGGCTCGGGCTCTGGGTCTTCTTCGAGGGACGCGAGTTCGCCGCCCCGGACGAGATATTCGCGCGCTTCATCGTCGAGGAGATGCCCGCCGGCGTGCGCGGGCTGCTCATCGCGGGGGTGTTCGCGGCCGCGATGTCTTCGCTGTCGTCGTCGATCAACTCGCTGGCCTCGGCGAGCGCGTACGACTTCTGGGGGCCGCTCCGGCGGCGCGCGGGTGGGGACGGCGGCGAAGACGGCGGCGGCCGGGACGGGGACGCCGCGCAGGCAGGCGACCGCGACCTCATGGCGGCGGGCAAGGTCTTCACGCTGGTCTGGGCGGGGCTCCTGATCCTGGGCGCGATCGCCTTCATCCCGCTGTCGCGGGGTTCGGCGGCCGTCGAAGTGGCGCTGGCCGCGGCCTCGATGGCTTACGGAGGACTGCTCGGCGCCTTCGCGCTGGGCGTGCTCACCCGCCGCGTGAGCCAAACGGGAGCCATCGCCGGGATGACGGTGGGGGTGGGGACGGTGGCGGCGATCTGGGCGACGGCCCGGGGCGCGGTCGCGTGGCCGTGGTTCGTGTTCATCGGGCTGGCGGTCACGATGGCCGTGGGGTCGGCGTTCCGGACGAGGCGTTGAAGGCGGGCGGGGGCCCGGGTCCGGGACGCGAAGGCGCGGACGTCCGGATCGGAGTTGACGGCGGCGGCACTCGCTCGCGGGCGCTGGCGGGAGACCGCGAAGGGCGGGAGCTGGGCGCGGCCGGCGGAGGACCGGGACTGATCGACCCGGCCGCGCCGGGCGACGCGGCGAAGGCGGTGGCGGCGGTCGCGCGCGAAGCTGCCGAGCGGGCGCGGGTGCGGCTTCCGGCGCGAGCGCTGTGGGCAGGACTGGCCGGGGCGGGCAACGAGCCGGCCCGCGCCGCCGTCGAGAAGGAGCTGCGTGGCGCGGGGCTGGCCCGGCGCGTGGTCGTCGGCTCCGACGTGGAGGCCGCGCACGCGGACGCCTTCGGAGACGGGCCGGGCGTGTTGCTGGTGGCGGGCACGGGCTCGGTTGTTCGCGCCGTGGACCCCCGGGGCGAGGTCGCGACGGCGGGGGGCTGGGGGGCCTTGCTGGGCGACGAGGGCGGCGGCTACGGGATCGGGCTGGACGGCGTTCGCGCCGTGCTGCGCTCGGCCGACGGCCGGGAGCCGCCGACGGATCTCACCGATGCGCTGCTCTCCGAGACGGGCGCCGGCGGACCGCGCGAGCTGGCCGGCTGGACGGCGGGCGCGAGCAAGGGAGAGATCGCGGCGCTCTCCGTGACGGTCGCGAAGGTGTCGAAGACGGGCGACTCGGTGGCTGCGCGGGTCGTGCATCGTGCGTTGTATGCCGTGCGCGAACACCTGGAGGCCGTGTTGGGGCGGACGTCGGGGTGGGGGGGGCGGCCGCCGGTGGCCCTGGTGGGGGGGTTGGTTCGCGAGGGGGGCGTGCTGCGCGAGGCGGTGGCGGAGGCGGCGGCGGGGGCGGGGTACGAGGTGCGGCGCGAAGAGGTGGTGCCGGAGCGCGGGGCGCTGAGGAGGGCGGTGGGGCTGGGGGGGTAGCAGCCACTTCGCCTCTCCGGTTCACGACGTAAAGAGGACGTTACATTATGTCAATCACAGTATACATTTTGGCGGCGCCTTCGGCTCGCCTTGCCCGGCGCCGAGTCGGCCAGACGCCCCGGCTGCAAAAGGCTGCACCGTCACCGTATCGGAACGCGGATCCATAGCTGGTGGGTCCACACGACGGCGCGGTCCAGCCAGAGCGCCCCGCTGGGGGCCGCGATGAAGTCGGGGCCACCGCCGTAGACGACGGAGATGCCACGGTCAGCCGCATTCCAGCCCCCCCCGATACCGGGCGTCCCCGTACCGGCGGTCACGCGCGTGGCGTACTGAATGTCGGTGTCGCTCAACCCGAATGTGACGGCCGCGGAGGGAGTCCACTCAATCCAGTTCTCGGACTGGCGGCGGGTGGTGCCCTCGACGTGGTCCTGCTGTTCAAGTCGATACTCGTACGACCGAAGATCAACCCCCAACTGAATTTCCAGGCGGTCGAACTCGTGGGAAACACCGGTGCGCAGCATCAGGTTCGCGAAATCGAAGTGGTTTTCGATCGTCTTGTCGCCAGCCTGAAGCGTGCCTCCGGCGGTTTCGACCGGCCCCTCCGCCTCCTGCCAGGTATGGCTCCGAATGGGCTGCAAGGCGACGTCGATGCCGAAGGTCGTGGGGCCTCGTCGTCGCGCGACGCCAAGTCCCAGCTCGTGCGCCCACGTAGTGCCCGGGTCCCGCGGGATGTTCTGGATCTGGTAGTTGGGGATCTTCGGGTGTGACTTGTAGTTGGTGCTCAGTGCGATCCCGATCGTCCACCCCGGCGCCTGCAGCCGGCGGGTCCATTCGACCTGTCCGGCCCAGGTGCGCGTCCGGTCTTCGTTGGTCTCGTCGAACTGGCTTGGGACGTCGACCCCGCCGGAGTCCTGTGTCCCGCGAAGCAAGATGACCCTCAGGTAGCTGACGTAGTGCGCCATGGAGACGCGGTTGTGGACCACGGTGAAGCCCAAGCGGTCGCCATCGCCCGCGCGGTAGGCGCCCGCGCGCACGTCAGTGATGCTGCCGCGCTGATCGATGCGCCAGGCGCCCGCGTACAGGAGATCGACGCCATCCATGGCGTTCAGCCGGGCGGTGGAAACGGACGCCCCCACGGACCAGCCGGCCCGGCCCACCTTGCGACCGACGTAGCCGCGTCCGTACAGGTTGCGGGACGACTCGTCGAATCCCAGGCCGTTGGCAACCTTCTGGAGAGCCGCCGACACGCCCCCGAACCAGCGACTGCCGCTCAGCAGCCCGGTGAGGGGGAAGGTCTTGGCGCCGCCGCCGTCGGCGGTGGCGTAGATGCCGTAGTAGGCGGGAGAGACCAGGAGGGACGACTCGGTCACGAAGACGCCCTTGGCGGGGTTTGACCAGCCGTCCGCGATGGAGTCGTCGATGGCGAAGCGGACCCCGCCCATGCCGAGCGTGGCCGAGGGCGCGGTGAGGAACTGGTCGCCGCTGGCGACGGGTACCGTGCGGATGGCGATGAGCTGGGCCTCGAGCGCCGAGGGAGGGAGGAACGCGAGCGGCAGGGCCGTCGTCAGGATTCGCAGGTTCTTCATCGTCGGGTTCCTTTCGTTGGCGCGCGGCGGTGCGCGGCGGTCGCCGCGATCCGATATGTTTCGTCTACGACGAACGGTCGCCTGCATTACACCCGGATCGGGGGCCGGGGGGCGCCTCTCGTGGCGCTCTGCTGGCCCGGTGCCTCGGCGCTCTCGGTGGCTCACTGACCTTTGGGACACTACGCCGGGAGCTGGTGGGAGAATCCCCAAGGGAGGCCGGTGGAGCGTGCGCGTGTCGGGCAAGCGGCGCGTGGTGTTCCGCTTCGAGGACGGCGAGGCTGTTGATGTAGCCGCCGGGAGCCTTGCTTCCAACGCAAGCATCGGCTAGCTTGCCTGCCCGCGCAAGGAGGCACTGCCCATGGCAAGCAAAGCGATCCGGCACCTCGACGACGACATACGGACCAGCCTGCGAGTGCGGGCGGCCGGCAACGGGCCGCTCAATGGAGGAGGAAGTCCGGCAGATCCTTCGCAAGGCAGTCGGGTGCGCGGAAAGCTCCCGAGATCTGACGAGATCGAGGCGATGCTTAGCGACACTTTCGGGGACCGGGTGCTCCCGTTCGACAGCAATGCCGCTTGTGCTTGCGGCTACATGGCCGCCGCGCGCCGCTCCGCCGGGCGTCGTTGTCGAGGGGCCGCCGTCCGTTTTCTCCTGGCAGCCGCCCTCGCGGGGCTTATGGCCGCCGCCTGCGGAGAGAGCCCGGTGGCGAACCGCGCACCCGTCGCCACGGACGACCTCTCCGACGCCGAGATGTTCGGAGGGGACTCGCTTACAGTGGATCTCGCGGGCCACTTCGAGGACCCCGACGGGGACGCGCTTCGTTACGAGGCCAAGACTTCGGCGCCTGCGGCGGCCGGGGTGGCGGTGGCGGGCAGCGTGCTGACCGTGACGGCGCTGGCCTTGGGAGAGGCCACGGTGACGGTGACGGCCCATGATCCCGTGGGACTCACGGCAGACCAGGAGTTCATGGTGACGGTGGCGGTCCTCAGGCGGCTGACGAACCACGGTGCCTCGGGTCCCGCATGGTCTCCGGACGGGACCAGGATCGCCTTCTCGTCCTACCGCGACGCCGACGCGGAGATCTACGCGATAGACGCGGACGGAAGCGACGTGGAGCGAATGACGAACAACAGTGTCTGGGATGTGGAGCCCGCGTGGTCCCCGGACGGGGCCAGGATCGCCTTCTTTTCCGATCGCGACAGCACCTGGAATATCTACGTGATGGACGCGGACGGAAGCGACGTGGAGCGGCTGACGGACAACAGTGCCCACGATTGGTGGCCCGCGTGGTCCCCGGACGGGGCCAGGATCGCCTTCTCGTCCTCCCGCAACGGCATCTATGTGATGGACGCGGACGGGAGCGGCGTGAAGCGGCTGACGAACAATGGCTCGTATCCCGCATGGTCCCCGGACGGGGCCAGGATCGCTTTCGTGTCCGACCGCGCCGGCGGCAACCCGGAGATCTACGTGATGAATGCGGACGGGAGCGATGTGGAGCGGCTGACGAACAGCAGTGGCGGCGATTGGGATCCCGCGTGGTCCCCGGACGGGACCAGGATCGCCTTCTCGTCCTACCGCGACGGCGACGCGGAGATCTACGCGATGGACGCGGACGGAAGCAACGTGGAGCGAATGACGAACAACAGTGCCTCGGATTCGTCGCCCACGTGGTCCCCGGACGGGACCAGGATCGCCTTCTCGTCCAACCGCGACGGCGACCCGCAGATCTCGGATATCTACGTGATGTACATCGCAGTCCGGTGATCGTGCCCGGACTCCGAAGGCCCGGGCCGCCAGCCGAAGTCCGAAGTCGAGCATGAGCGAGCGGTCGAAGCGGTCGAGGCCGAGTTCAACGAGCGGCGCACGACCGGCCGGGAGATTGCCGGAGTGTTGCGGATCAGCGCGCGCAGGGTGGACCGGGTGAAGAAGCGGTTCGTGGAGAACGGTCTGGAAGCGGCACTCGGGAGCCGTCGGCGCCCGTCGTGCGGCATACCGTTCCAAGAATCCGCTCGGCGCCGCTCTTCGGGCGAATGGTGCCGCTGTTCGCTTCTCGTGGAGCGTCGCTCCGCGAGCGGTCGAGGCGTTGACGGGGTCGCGGCCCTGGGTAGATTTAGGTGCGCCTAAACCAGAATCAGGCAAGCCCAACCTAACCCAACGTCGAGCCGGTCCCAAGTCGTACTGCAATGAGCCCGTCGAGTCATACAGCGTACCGCCGCCGTGGAGTCGCATACGCCACGGCGTGCGCACTTCCCGTCCTGGCCCTTCCCGTACCCCTGGCCACGCAGAACCCCGCCCGCGCTGGCCAAGACACTTCCCTGATCGTCGCGGGCCGGATCGTGGACGACTCGGGCCGGGCCATCCCGCACGCACACATCGACGGCTCGACCCCGGAGCACGACGCGTACGCGCGATGGGTCACTCGCATGGCCACCGGACCGGAGCCCTTCGCGCTCTCGGTGCTCGTTCTCTCCGGTTTCGTTCGCATCGTGACCAACGCGCGGGTGTCTGATCCTCCATCCACGCTTGACGAGGCATTCGCTTTCGTGTCCTCGCTCACGGAACGCCCGAACGCTCGAATCGTTGGTCACGGTCCCGATCACATGGCGATCTTCGAGCACCTGTGCCGTGCGGCGGGAGCCATCGGAAAGCTGGTCGCGGACGCCCAGCACGCCGCGGTCGCGATGGAGCACGGATGTACGATGGTTTCGACCGATTCTGATTTTGCGCGTTTCCCGGCACTCCGGTGGCAACACCCGCTTGGGCGACGAGGGGCCGGTTAGTGACGGCGACGTGACGCTGCGGGACGACGGACGGAGCACCGGACCAAGACGGACAGGTTCATCGACATCACCGTGGACATCCCCACGTCGGAAGGTCGCTTCTGTCTGGCATTCGAGAACAAGCCGTACGCCCACGACCTCGACGATCAGCTGAAGGCGTACTACGGGACACGCTTCCTGCTGGTCTACCTGCCACCCGTCCACCGCGAGCCCGACGAGGCCAGCCTTCCGAAAGTGGACCGTGAGCGCTGGCGGGGACACTTCAGGGTCATGCCGTACACCGGAGGGGATCCGTCCCTCGACGATTGGTTAGCGACCTGCCGCAACGTGTGCGACGCCGACCCGGTGAGCTGGTTCCTGAGACACGCGGAGTCATTCTGCAAACAGCAATTCGGAGAATCGACCATGACAACCAACCCCGACACTCGCTTCATCCGCGAGTACCTGTCCGAGAATCCGAGCCACATGCGTGCCGCGCTGGCCGTGCACGACGCCTGGCGTCTCGTGAAGGCGGACGTGTGCGAGCGGTTTCTGGAACACCTGCGCCGCACCGTGGAGGACCGGCTGGCCGAGGAGCCGTTCGGCGGCGAAGCCGACATCCTCGTGCGCTGTCGATATGGCGGCGAAAAGAAGTACTCCAACGCCCTATGGATCACTCGCGGCGCGTGGGGCCGGGACGAAGATACGTCGATCAACGACGGGCGCATCGCAATCAAGCTCGAGTCCGGAGGACCGGGTCCGAACCGCTGGTACTGGGGCGTCGGCAGCCCGAAACCGGAAGAGGAGCGCCGCGCCGAGTTCATCGCCTCGCTACGCCGTCACGAGCTTTCGCTGGCACATGGTGAGGAAAATTGGTGGCTGTCGTGGGAATACCTTCCACGTCACGCTGACTGGGACCCCCTTGTGCCAGAGCTGCACGGAGAATGCGAGGCGGGCGGCGGCCCGATCACTGACTGCTACGTCAACGGCCTGCTCAAGATCGCGGCGCTCGCGATTCCGGCGATCAACGAGGTCGAGATGGCCGAACGCGCGGGGACGGGCGACTGACTCGTACTCTTGATGCATTCGCCGGGCGACGTACGGACGGAGCCGATCTCTCTCTAGATCGTCGTGACGCTGAGGGACGACGTGGCCGCGACGAACCCGCGGCGCCCGGATCGAATCCGGGTGTAATGCAGGCGACCGTCCATCGTAGTACGGAACAAATCGGAATCGCGGCGAGCGCCACGCGCGGGAGTGTCACGCCAACGAGAGGGAACCCGACGATGAAGAACCTGCGAATCCTCGTGGAGGACCTGTTCCCGTCCGCCGTGGGCGGAGCGCGGTTGCGCTGCGGTGCGGCCATCCTCCCGTCGAGTCGGCGCCGCGAGACGCTCTCCTTCAAGATCGAGGCGATGCCGGGCGACGCCTTCGAGGACCGGGTGCTCCCGTTCGACAGCAATGCCGCTCGTGCTTACGGCCACATGGCCGCCGCGCTCCGCTCCGCCGGGCGTCGTTGTCGAGGGGCCGCCGTCCGTTTCATCCCGGCGGCCGCCCTCGCGGGGCTTGTGGCCGCCGCCTGCGGAGAGAGCCCGGTGGCGAACCGCGCGCCCGTCGTGACGGACGACCTCTCCGACGCCGAGGTGTTCGTAGGGGACTCGCTTACTGTGGATCTCGCGGGTCACTTCGAGGACCCCGATGGGGACGCGCTGCGGTACGAGGCCGAGACTCCGGCGCCTGCGACGGCCGGGGTGGCGGTGGCGGGCAGCGTGCTGACCGTGACGGCGCTGGTCTGGGGAGAGGCCACGGTGACGGTGACGGCCCATGATCCCGGGGGACTCGCGGCAGACCAGGAGTTCATGGTGACGGTGGCTCCGGGCCTCAGGCGGCTGACGAACCACAGTGGCCGCGATTGGTCGCCCGCGTGGTCCCCGGACGGGGCCAGGATCGCCTTCACATCCGCTCCCTACGGCGTCCCCTCGATCTACGTGATGGACGCGGACGGAAGCGACGTGGAGCGGCTGACGAACAACGGTGCCCTCGATCAGTGGCCCGCGTGGTCCCCGGACGGGGCCAGGATCGCCTTCCAGTCCCGCCGCGGCGGCAGCACGGATATCTACGTGATGGATGCGGACGGAAGCGACGTGAAGCGGCTGACGAACAGCAGTGCCCACGATGGGTGGCCCGCGTGGTCCCCGGACGGGGCCAGAATCGCTTTCACGTCCAACCGCGACGGCAACTGGGAGATCTACGTGATGGACGCGGACGGGAGCGACGTGGAGCGGCTGACGAACAACAGTGCCCACGATGATTGGTCTGCGTGGTCCCCGGACGGGGCCAGGATCGCTTTCGCGTCCGACCGCGACGGCGACTGGGAGATCTACGTGATGAATGCGGACGGGAGCGACGTGGAGCGGCTGACGAACCACAGTGGCGGCGATGCGTCGCTCGCGTGGTCCCCGGACGGGGCCAGGATCGCTTTCACGTCCGACCGCGATGGCAACTGGGAGATCTACGTGATGAATGCGGAAGGGAGCGACGTGGAGCGGCTGACGAACAACAGTGCCCTCGATATGTCGCCCGCGTGGTCCCCGGACGGGGCCAGGATCGCTTTTGTGTCCAACCGCGGTCGCGGCGGCCACCAGGAGATCTACGTGGCGTACATCGCAGTCCGGTGATCGTGCCCGGACTCCGAAGGGCCGGGCCGCCAGCCCCTCGCCCCATTTGCAATGTAAAGTCAAGATTACATTATGTCATGTGTACTATACATTTTGACGTTCCAGGAATCCGCTCGGCCCCGCTCTTCGGGGGAACGGTGCCGCTGTTCGCCTCTCGTGGCGCGTCGCCCCGCGAGCTCCCGAGGCGTTGACGGGGTCGCAGTCCTGGGTAGATTTAGGCGCGCCTAAACCAGAATCAGGCAAGCCCAACCTAACCCAACGTCGAGCCGGTCCCAAGTCGTACTGCAATGAGCCCGTCGAGTCATACAGCGTACCGCCGCCGCGGAGTCGCATACGCCACGGCGTGCGCACTCGTCGTGTCCGTCCTGGCTTGGGCACTTCCCGTCCTGGCCCTTCCCGTACCCCTGGCCGCGCAGAACCCCTCCCGCGCCGGCCAAGACATCTCCCTGATCGTGGCGGGCCGGATCGTGGACGACTCGGGCCGGGCCATCCCGTACGCCGGCGTGGCGGTAAAGGGCTCCCCGCGCAGCGTCCGGGCTGACGCCGACGGCCGTTTCCGGCTGGCCGGGCTCGAAGCCGGCACGATCGCGATAGTCGTCTCGGCCCAAGGATACGCGGCCATCGAGACCGAAGTTGACGTGGACGCGGCAAGTACGCTTGCCGTGATCACGCTCGTTCGGGATCCGGTCGCCATGGGCGCGATCACGGTGACGGCGACGATGAAGGCCACGAGCGTCGCGGCCTCGCCCGTGAAGGTGAACGTCGTGCCTCGGGCGGTCCTGCAGCGCAGTGCGACGAACAACTTGGTCGAGGCGATCAGCTACGTGAACGGTCTCCGCCAACAGGTCGATTGCGGCGTCTGCTACACCAACAGCCTCCGCATCAACGGAATGGAGGGTCCGTACACCGCGGTGCTCATCGACGGCATGCCGATCATGAGCTCTCTCGCGTCGGTCTACGGTCTCAACGGGATCAACCCTGCACTGGTCCAGCAGGTAGAGATCATGAAGGGTCCGTCGTCAACGCTATACGGATCCGAGGCCATGGCCGGGGTGATCAACGTCGTCACGAAGGACCCGCGCTTCAGCCCGCGCTTCGCGCTGGATGCTTCGGGGACCTCCGACGCGGAAGGAAACGTCGACCTCGCCCTCTCGACTGAACTCGGCGACGTGAGCGGCGTCCTGTCGGGCAACGCGGCGTACAATTCCCGTTTCGTGGACGACAACAGGGACGGTTTCACCGACTTTCCGCTCAACACGCGCGGCGTCGTCTTCGGGAAGATGGACTGGAGTCCCGGCGGGCAGAGGCGGGCATCGCTCGCCACTAGGTATGTCTACGAGGATCGGTTTGGCGGGGTGGAGGCGTGGAGTGCCGCCGATCGCGGAAGCAGCGAGGTTTACGGCGAGTCGATTCATACGAATAGGGTGGAGGTGCTCGGCACGTATCTCCCGAGCCGGTTCCCCGACGTCCGTCTCGAGGGCTCCTACGCATGGCACGACCAGAACTCCTGGTACGGCGACTCGAACTACGACGCCACTCAGCACATCGCCTTCGCGAACGCCCTCTGGGGGCGAATGGTCGGTCGGCACGACCTGTTGGTCGGCGCCACGGCGCGGTATCAGACCTACGACGACAACACGCCCGCCACGGCCACGGTCGACAGGCGACTGATCCCCGGACTCCTCGCCCAGGACGAAGTGCGCATGGCCCGTGGCGCACTGACGGTTCTGGCCGGATTTCGCGTCGACCGTCACGACGAACACGGATTGATTCCGTCCCCGCGCCTGGCGCTGAAGTGGGACGCTACGGAGCACACCGCGCTGCGCCTGAACGCCGGTACGGGCTTCCGCGTCGTCAGCCTCTTTGCGGAGGACCACGCCGCGCTCTCTGGCGCCCGCGACGTCGTGATCGCGTCGGAACTGGCGCCCGAGCGCTCCCGGAGCGTCACGCTGAACGCGAACCGGATCATCGAGTTCGGGCCCAACCCAATGATGATCGACCTCGACCTGTTCCACACCCGCTTTTCGAACAGAATCCGCCCCGACTACGACGTCGCCCCCAATCTGATCGTCTACGACAACCTGAGCGGGCACGCCGTGAGCCGGGGGATCTCGCTCGCGCTCAACCAGAACATCGACTTCGACCGTTTCCGGTACTCCGCCGGCGTGACCGTCCAGGACGTGCATTCGGTGGATGCAGGCGGGGTCAGGGAGAAGGACTTCTTCGCCGCGGACGTGCGCGCGGTGTTCGGCGTCACCTACAACATGCGGTCCCTGCCGCTGAGCCTGGACTACACGGGGAGCGTTACCGGCCCGATGAGGTTGCCGAGCTACGACGAGCCCTTCGCCCGACCAGAGCGTTCCCCGGCCTATTCGGTCCACAACGCGCAGGCCACGATGACCCTCGGCGCCGGTGCCGCGCTCTATCTGTCCGTAAAGAACGTCTTCGATTTCACGCAGCCCAGTCCGCTCGTCGACCCGGCCAACCCCTTTGGAGACGCGTTCGATACGGCGTACGTCTATGGACCCGTGCGGGGTCGGCACGCCATGCTCGGGCTCCGATACGGGGCGAGCCGTTGAGCGCGCGCCCGGTGGCGAGCACGCGTTTGGCCGGCGGAGCCGTCCTGGCCCTGCTTCTCTCGTCGGGGCAAACGAGCGCCGCCGGCCAGAGCAGTCCCGAAAGCGGCGAGCAGCCCGACCTCCCGGTCTACGGGCATGCGGACTACGGCTGGACGATCCGTCCGCTCGGCGGCGACCCGGTCGAGCTTGAAGCGTTTCGCGGAGATGTGCTCTTCATCAACCTGTGGGCGTCGTGGTGCATGCCGTGCGTTCGGGAAATGGAGACGATAGAGCGCCTTGGCGCGCGCCTGGCGGACACCGAAGTCCGCCTCCTGATCGTGGCCGCCGAAGGAGAGCGAGCGGTCCGACGGCACCTGCGGCGCCATCCCTATGACCTGTCGATCTATCTGGAGGCCGGTCGGATCCCGCCCGCCTTCGGGCTTCGCGGGTTGCCGACGTCGTGGATCGTGGATCGGCAGGGGCGGATCGTGGTCCTGCGTCACGGCGCGGCGGTGTGGGATACCGATCAAGTCGAGCGCTTACTTAGAGCCCTGCTACTGCGCTGAGCAGCCTCCCCCTTTACGGAAGCTCTCAAGTATCCCGGATAAACCCCTCTCGAGGAGGTCGAACCAGTGGAAAGCAGTGGCGGCTGAAGTTCCACAAGCGCGCGATACCGTCACGTCCACCGGCATAAGTCCGAATCTCACGACGCTGGTTCCCAAAGCTCGATTGCGTTTCCTTCGGGGTCGTGGATGCGGGCAAAGCGACCGATGCCCTCCATCTCGCTTTCGTGGCTGACCTCGATGTCTGCGGCCCTCAGCTGCGTGGTCATCACTTCCAAATCGGCCACGCGAAAATTCAGCATGAAGGTCTTGTCCGCTGCGAAATAGTCCGTGTCGGCTTGGAAGGGCGAGAAGACCGTGACCCCGGACTCTGTCACCCAGGGCGCCATCTCCATGTTCGTCGGAGCGGGATTGATGCCCAGGTGGTCCTGATACCATTTCGCAAGCCCTTTCGGATCCGCTGCCCGAAAGAAGAATCCGCCGAATCCCTGAACGCTTTCCACGCTACCTCCTTTCGCTGGTGGCTGCACGATCTACGCATCGGAAGTCTCGCGGAGAGGCTGGTTTACCAGGTCGCCGGTGACCGGGTCTACTTCCTTGGTGCGCCGCCCGAACGGCCCTCAGCGCACCGCCTCGGGCAACCTGCGCACCACGACGCTCGCGACCCCCAGTTCGCCGAGCTCGATGAAGGCGGCTATGCCGCCGGGACCGAACGCGTCGGGCATCGCGGTCGCGTCGGCGGCGAACGTGCCGACGTAGGCGCCGTCGGCGGTCACGACGTCGATCGGCCCCGGGCTATTCCAAGTGCTCGGCACGACCAGCCCCGGGTGGCTCGGCCCGATCGACCGCGGCTTTCCGGCGTCTTCGCCCCGCCGCTGGGCCCAGATGCGTCCCTCCCAGCTCGCGGAGAGCGCCACCAGGATCGAGACTTCGGGGTAGAACACCCGCTTCGGCAGCTCGTAGGTCGTCTTCTCGCCGGTGGCCGGGTTCACCCGGGAACCGCTATTGCTAACGATCGAGTTGTACGCTCTCTCCATCGCGCCCGTCACCGGCCTGGGCCGAAGCGGCCGCCGGATGACCCGGGTCTCGCCGGGTTCCGGAGGCGTGATCCGCAGCTCGTACGCGGACGAGTCGGAGTGGACGACGCTGCCGTCCGGTAGAACGGCCGCCAGGAGCGGCGGCTCGTACACGGGATCCCGTCCGAACGGGGCGTCCGGGTCGGTCCGGCCGTCGCCGCGAGGCGCCAGCCGCCCTTCGACAACGGTGTCGTTTCGCGCCTCGTCGCCGCCGAGATCCATGCGCCACACCGGACGAGACGCCGGATGGGCAGGATGAGGAGCCCCGCTGGAGCGGAAGGAAACGCCCTCTTCGTTCGACATGAAGACGCCTCCGCCGCGCGGGTCGGGAAGCAGATTGTGGTAACCGATGTTGCTCGGCGCCATCCGCACCCTGCGCAAGAACTCGCCGTTCGCGTCGAAAAGCTGGTAGGCGCCGTGTCCCAGGTCTTCCACGACGGCGGTTCCGTCCCGCATCACCGCCACTCCGGTCGGCATCTTGAATTCGCCCGGCCCTTCGCCCATGGAACCGAACTCGCGCACGAAGTTGCCGGAGGCGTCGAACACCAGGACGCGAATCTCCGGCTCGAAGACGGTCTTGGCGCCGTCGACGACGTACAGGTTCCCCCTTGCGTCGAAGGCGGCGGACGCCACGTTCGCGAACATCTCCCAGTCCGCGCCCTCGAGCACGCCGACCCGGAAGACCTCCTCGAAGTCCGCGTCGAGAGGCCGGTCGCGGCCGGGGAGGTCGATGACTTCCTGGGCCGGGAGATCAAGCGCTGCCGGAAGTACGGCGAGCAGAGAAAGAGCGGCGACGGCGACGCGTCGGCGGATCATGCGCCTGCTTCTCCTGTGGGGTGGGCGGGACTCGGAAGGCGATGCGTGACGAGGTCAACGAGTTGGATGCGTTCGGGGGTGGGATGGTTGCAAGGCGGCCGTGGGCGGATTCGCCGCCGCGCCCAGTCCGGATTCCCCAATTCCTTTGCAGGATCCGGGTTGCGTGCCCAGTCCGGTCCGGGCTAGCTTGCTCGTTCGGTCGGCGTTACGGCCAGTTCGGAGCTTCCGAGCCCACTCGTAGGGAAGGAAAGCGAATGTCGGCGGAGGACAGGTTCGAGCGCGTGCTGGAGGGTCTCTCCAGGGCGGCGCTGTCGGACATCGGGTGGGAATCGGTAGCTGCCCTGATCCAGGACACGATCGGGGCGAACGGCCATAGCCTGACGTACGCGGGGGTGGGTCCGGGGGGCGAGCCCAGGATTCACCTGGCCCGGTTCTTCGTGGGCCCGCAGCGCCGTCAGGATCACGAGCGAACGTATTTTCGCGACTACTTCCCGCGAGACGAGGCGATTCCGCGACTGAACGGACTTCGCGACGGCGAACTGGCCTTCAAGTCGGATCTCTACACCGACCACGAGAAGAAGACGTCTGTCGCATACAATGAGTTTCGGTGCGCCAACAACACGCAAGACGGCCTCTTCATGGGACTCGACGGGCTGGACGGCGGCGGGATCGTCCTGTCCTTCGGCAACTCCACTGAACGCACGGGCTGGGGGCACGATCAGATTCGGACCATCAGGCGCCTCGCGCCTCATCTGCGCCAGTTCGCGCGCGTACGGCGCGCAATGGACGATGCCGGGGCGCTGGGGGCATCGCTGTCCGAGCTGCTCGAGTCCCGGCGGTTGGGCATTGTCCAGCTGGACCGCCGCGGACACATCCGGGAGGCGAACGACCGCGCCCGGGGCATTCTGCTGAAATGCGACGGGCTCCGTGACCGCGGTGGCGTGCTGACCGCCCGGCCCCGCGGGGAGCACGCGGAACTGCAGCGGTTGCTGGCGCGGGCGCTGCCTCGGACGGGCGGTCAGGGCTCCGGAGGCTCGATGAAGGTCACGCGCAGAGAGGCTGCCGGACCCTTGGTTCTGGAAGTCCATCCCGCGCGGGAAACCGGCGCGAACCGTCGTGCATGGCAGTTGGGGGCGCTGGTGCTGCTCGTCGACCCGTCAGCCCGGCCGCGGGTGGATCCGGAGCTGGCAGCCGCGGTTCTCGGCTTGACGCCCGCGGAGAGCTTGGTGGCGGTGGGGCTGGCGACCGGCCAGACGGTAGCCGGCATCGCGCACGCGCAGGATGTCGCGGAGAGCACCGTGCGGACGCACCTGAAGCGGATCTACCGCAAGCAGAGAATCCGGAAGCAGACCGAGCTCGTGCGGAGAGTTCTGTCGCTGGATGGGCTGCGAAGACGCTTCCGCTGACGGAGAATCCGCCGCGGCAATCCGTCGGCATCCCCTGGGAACCGTCCCCCAAAGAGGGGACGCGGCTCGAGTATCCCTCCCAGTAGACTTGATTTCGACGGTATCCGATTCCCACAAGCTGGCGCTAGCCGCCGGAATGTCGTCCCCGAACCCACTCTTACCATAAGGATGAAGCCCAACCCATGACGATCCGATCCTTCCTCCCTCACGCTTTCGCGGTGTCCGCGCTCCTCGCGCCGGCATCGCTCGCCGCCCAGACCTCCCTGTCGGTTGGGGGCGGCATCACCCTGGCGAAGGTCCAGCTCTCCGCGGACGGGCTTGACGTCACGCCGGACAGCCGCATGGGCTTAACGGTCGGCGTTTCCATGACCAAGCCGTTGTCGGAAACTGTCGACCTTCAGCTCGGCGGAGCTTACGTACAGAAGGGCTTCAAGGTCAGCCTGGATTTCTTCGGCGAGACGGTCGAGGGCGACCTGAAGCTGGATTACCTTGAGCTCACCGCTCTTGCGAAGCCTTCTTTCCCCATGGACGGGGAGATGTCGTTCCACGTGCTCGGGGGCCCTGCGCTGGGGGTCAGCATGGGGTGCTCGTCTACCGAAGGAGAAGAGACCGAAGACTGTTCGGACGACTTCGCCTCGTTGGATCTCGGTGTCCTGGTCGGGGCCGGCGTCCAGATGGGCAGCTTCCGAGTCGACGCCGCGTACACGCTCGGGATCATGGATGTCAACGATGCGGACGAGGATCCGGCGAGCATAAAGAACCGGTCGATGTCCATCCAGGCGGCGTACGTGATCCCGTTGGGGGGCGGCTCCCGATGATCCGGGCTGACGCCACGTACACGCTCGGGATCGCGTACTCACCCGGAGGTCCGAGCCCGTCGGCGGGACCACGTGTTGAAGACAGTGAAATTTCCAACCGAGAAAGGAGTCAGTGATGTTCAGTAACCGATCCCAGGCGAGTTTGCCATTCACGAGCCTCGCGTGTGGCCTCCTCGCATTGGCCTGGGGGTCCGTTGCCGCCTGTGGCGGCGACGACAAGATGACGGAGCCGGACGGCGATCTGTGCAGCGTAGGCGAGGTGCTTGGTCCCGGGGAGGAATGCTCCGTGGGGGCCGACACGTTCGAAGTCATGGCGGACGGCTTAGCCTGCCTTATCGAACCCGACGGCGGGAGCTGGGAGTGCAGCACCAGGGAACTTGCCAGGGGCGGTTTTTCGGCCAGCAACATTGATGACACGCTCGATTGGCGCATCGATTCGATGCCCTGAGGCGCCATGGTCGAACGGACGCCGGTGTGCGGTTCCGCTCGTGCTGGCGCTCGCGTCAGCTTCCGGCCTGGAGGCTCAGGCGGTTGGCGACCGGGTTCGCGCCTCTCTGGCCGACCGGACGATGGTCGGAGAGGTCACCGCGGTGAGTGAGCACGGCTTACAGCTTGGCCACGAGGATGGCGAGTCCTCCCTTCTGTTCGCCGATCTGGTCAAGTTGGAGCGGAGCGTGGGCCGGAAGAGTGCGTGGATCGAGGGCTACTTGGTTGGAGCGACGCTTCTCGTCTACCCGGGGATCCAGCTGATCAGGATCTGCGTTGATGACCCGTCGATGGGTGACAACGCCGTTCTCACCATATTCTGCATGATTTTTCTGATCGCACCGGGAGCAACGCTGGTGTGCGCCGGCGTTCTCGTCACCGGGCCGATCGGAGCGATCGTCGGCGCGTTCATTCGCACCGACGTTTGGGAGCAGGTAACGGTCCCCGGACCGCAGGTTCCGCCGCCGCTACTGCTACCGCCTGTCCATTCGTTCGAGCGACCACGGCTCGAACTGGGCCTTCGGATTGCAGTATGGTGAGGGAGGTGTAGTCTGGCCCGCTCCTGGCAGCCCGTGGACAAAATCCCCCCGGCATTCGACCGGCGACGCATCCGCGCTGGCCGCTTCGCTTCACCCGTCCACGCTGTAAAGTATA
>JAPPNM010000123.1 GCA_028873825.1 Gemmatimonadota bacterium
CTCCTCGAGGCCTCGCTGGAGCTGATCGCGAGCGGGCACATCGTGGGGATCCAGGACATGGGGGCCGCGGGGCTGACCTCGAGCGGGGCGGAGATGGCGGGGCGGTCGGGGACGGGAGTTGCGATCGACGTGGCGCGGGTGCCGGTGCGAGAGCGGGGGATGACGCCGTACGAGATCCTGCTTTCCGAGTCGCAGGAGCGGATGCTCGTGGTGGCCAAGGCGGGCCGCGAGGACTCCGTGCGGGAGATCCTGGAGAAGTGGGAGCTGGAGGCCGCGACGATCGGGCGGGTCACCGCGACCGGGACCTTCCGGGTTCTGGAGGACGGGGTGGCCGTGGCGGAGATCCCCGCCCTGCCGCTCACCAGGGGCTGTCCCGCCTACGAGCGGCCGGGGGAGGAGTCGGCGGCGATACGAGACTTGCGCGAACAGAATATAACACATTATATTTCGCCACCCAACGGCTTGGAGAGCGCCTTTCTGGCCGTCGTGGGCTCGCCGAACGTCGCCTCGAAGCAATGGGTGTACGAGCAGTACGACACCACCGTGCGCGCCAACTCGGTGGAGCGGCCGGGGGGGGACGCGGGCGTGATCCGGGTGCCGGGCACGACCCGGGGCGTCGCGGCCGCCACCGACTGCAACGGCCGCCACACCTATCTGAACCCGCGCGCGGGCGCGATGGGAGCCGTCGCCGAGGCCGCCCGCAACGTGGCCTGCACCGGGGCCGTGCCGATGGCGGTCACCAACTGCCTCAACTTCGGCAGCCCCCTGAAGCCCCATATCCGCCACCAGTTCCGCGAGGCGGTGCTGGGGATGCGCGACGCCTGCGCCTACCTGGAGACGCCGGTCACGGGCGGCAACGTCTCCTTCTACAACGAGACCGACGGCCAGGCCGTCTACCCCACCCCGGTCATCGGAATGGTCGGCGTCATCGAAGACATCGGGACCGTGCTGCGGCACTTCTTTCGCAACCCGGGCGACGCCATCCTGCTCCTGGGCGCGAACAGGGGCGAGCTGGGCGGATCGGAGTACCTGTACGCGGTGCACGGCTTGGTCGCCGGCGAGCCCCCGGAGGTGGACCTGCCCGCCGAGCGGGCGCTGCAGCGGTGCCTCCCGGCGATGGCGGCGCGCAAGGTGCTCGGCTCCGCCCACGACGTGGCGGCCGGCGGCCTGGCAGCTACATTGGTCGAGAGCTGCCTGGGCCGCCCGCGGACCGGCCGCGGCCTGGGGGCGGCGGTGCGCTTCGACGACCCGCTCCCCGACGCGGCGCTCCTCTTCGGCGAGGACCACGGGCGGGCGGTCGTCAGCTGCGGACCGGACGACGAGGAGAACGTGCGCCGGATGGCGTCGCGGCACGGGGTGCCCTGCGCGAGGATCGGGACCGTCACGGGCGTGGATTCGCCTCTCGAAATCGAGACGCGGTCGGCCGCCCTGAAACTGGACATGGACGTGCTGCGCGACCGCTACTTCGGCGCCATTCCCGGCGCCATGAGCGAGCCGGGATGAACGGGACGGGGAGGCGAAGCCGCGCGGGGGGCCCCGGCGGCGTTCCGCGCGACGGCGGCCGGTCTCCCGGGGACGCGGCGCCGTCCCGGCGGGAACGCCCCGCCGACATCCGCCTTCCGGCGCTGGACGACCGCCCGCGCGAGGAATGCGGCATCGTCGGGATCAGCAACGTGGACAAGGCCTCCGAACTCGCCTTCCTCGGACTGTACGCGCTCCAGCACCGGGGCCAGGAGGCGGCGGGCATCTGCACCGCGAGCAACGGCCGCACCAAGCTCCACAAGGAGCTCGGCCTCGTTTCCGACGTCTTCGACGCCGAGCGCATCGCGTCCCTGCCCGGTTCGACCGCGCTCGGGCACGTCCGGTACTCCACCGCGGGCAGCGGCCAGCGAGTGAACGCGCAGCCCATCGTGGTGCGGTACGCGGAGGGCGACCTGGCGATCGTCCACAACGGCAACCTGACCAACGCCGCCTACATGCGCCGGCAGCTCGTGGCGGAGGGCGCGATCTTCCAGAGCTCGTCCGACTCGGAGGTCATCGTGCATCTGGTCGCCCGGTCCCGGCACAGGTCGGTCGAGGCCCAGCTGCGCGACGCGCTCAGCTTCATCGAGGGCGCGTACGCCCTGGTCGTGACCGTCGGCGACACCATGTACGCGGTGCGCGACCCGCGCGGATTCCGGCCGCTCGTGCTCGGGGAGCTCGACGGGGGACACGTGGTCGCCAGCGAGACCTGCGCCCTGGACATCATGGGGGCGCGTTTCGTGCGCGACATAGCGCCGGGAGAGCTAGTCCGCTTCCGCGGCGGCCGCGCGGACGCCCTCCCGGGACTGCACCCGGAGACGCCCGCGCCCTGCATCTTCGAGCTCGTCTACTTCGCGCGCCCCGACTCGAGCCTGTGGGGGATGAGCGTGGACCGGGCCCGGCGGTCGTTCGGGCGGCAGCTGGCCCGCGAGCACCCGGCGGAGGGCGACTGCGTGATCGCTGTGCCCGACAGCGCCAACTCGGCGGCGCTGGGCTACAGCGAGCAGAGCGGGATCCCCTACGAACTCGGGCTGCTCCGCAACCACTACGTGGGCCGCACCTTCATCCGCCCCTCCCAGGCCGACCGCGACTTCGGCGCCCGCATCAAGTACAACCCGGTGCGCGAGGTTCTGGCGGGCCAGCGCGTGGTGGTGGTGGACGACTCGATCGTGCGGGGGACGACCTCGACCAGTCTGGTCAAGTTCATCCGCGGCGTGGGAGCGGCCGAGGTCCACTTCCGCGTGGCGAGCCCGCCGGTGCGCTTTCCGTGCTACTACGGGATCGACATGCCGTCGAAGGAGGAGCTCATGGGGTCCCGGATGTCGGTGGACGAGATCGCCGCCGACCTGGGGGTGGACTCGCTCGGCTATCTCTCGCTGGACGGGATGGTCGAGGCGGTGGCGGAGGGGGGACCGTTCTGCGCGGCGTGCTTCTCGGGGGAGTACTCGGCGCCGCTGGTCGACCTGGAGGAAGCGAGGCGGACTCGGGCGTTCGGGGAGACGGCCTCCGGGCGCGGACGTTGACTTCGCGGAAGACGAAACCGGGCGGACGGGCGGCCCCGAGGAGCTCCGCGAGGACGCCGCGCGCCGGCGACGCCGTTCCCGAAGTCCGATACCAGGGTCCCGAGGGCACGTTGATATGCGGGGACGCGGGCTCCGCGATAGGCCTGCTCGATTCCGAATCCGTCCAAACGGTCGTCACGTCGCCGCCCTACTGGTCGCTCCGGGACTACGCGGTCGAAGACCAGACGGGACGGAACGAGTCCCTGGAGGACTACCTCTCGCAGCTGGTCCGAACCTTCGAGAAGCTCAAGCGCGTTCTCCGAAGCGACGGCACCGTCTGGCTCAACCTGGGGGACGTGTACACCTCCGGGAACCGTCAATACCGCGCGCCGGACCGGAAGAACAGGTCCCGGGCCATGACCGTCCGGCCGCGCACGCCGGACGGACTGAAGCCGAAGGACCTCATAGGAGTCCCGTGGCGACTGGCGCTGAAGCTGCAGGAAGCGGGGTGGTGGCTTCGGTCGGAAGTGATCTGGCACAAGCCCAATGCGCATCCCGAATCGGTAGGAGACCGTCCGACAAAGGCTCATGAGACCGTCTTCCTGATCTCCAAGGGGCAGGACTACTACTACGACGTGGACGCCGTGCGAGGTCCCAACGCCCGCCGGCTGCGGACGGTTTGGGAGATACCCACAGAGCCGCGGAGGCCGGTCGCGGGCGGAGATCATCCGGCGGTCATGCCGCTGGCCCTGGCACGGCGGTGCCTTGAGATCACGAGCCGGACGGACAGCGTGGTCCTCGACCCCTATGCGGGCTCGGGAACGACTCTTCTGGCCGCCCAGGAACTCGGGAGGAACTGGGTCGGAATCGAACTGAACCCCGCGTACGCGGACCTGATCGAGCGGCGGGTGCTCGCGTCGGGACACCAGCGGACTCTCCGGCTATCCTGACGCTCGACGAACTCAAGGCCAAGCTGGACGGCTTCTCGCCCGCGAAGATCCGTTTCGTGGCGAAGGTGATCGAGTCGTTGGACGCCCCTCCACGCGTCAGCATCCGGCGGCCGGACACATGGTTGACCGGTTCCCCGGACTGGATCGAGTACTTCGGGTTGGCACTGTCCGTACACCACGGCGCCACTGCCGAAGCGCTGGGCCACACGGCTTTCGAGACGGTGTTTCGCAATGCGTGCGGATCCGTCGATTGGGGGCTGGACCCACCCGGTTCTTAGCGACGCCCCGCGGATTACGTGCAAGACGGATGGTAGGCTCGCGGCCGTCGTTGCCGTTGATCGATCCGATGCGAAGATTACCGTCCGGCGCATTTCGTTCTCCACCCTTACCCATACCTTGGCGGTACCACTCCGTTCCGCGCGACCTACCACCCCCACACAGATTTGTTTATCCAATAACGACAATGAGTTACGAGTTCACGGACGAAAACCGGATTAGCCGCCCGGACACACGCTGCTACGGCCTCTCATGTCAGGGATCGTGGCCAACCATTGGCGAAACTCCTCCTCATCGGGCGCACAAAGCCTCGTGACGTTCCAACGGAACACATCCAGGGTAAGGCGAGTGAACTCGAGGGGGAGCGGACCGGTCAGCGACCCGTTGAATTGCAGGCCCAGTACATTGAGGCCGGTCAGTTCGGCGATCTCCGGCGGGACTCGCCCACTGAAGCTGTTGGCACCGAAGTGCAGCTCCTCGAGGGCCGTGAGTTTCGACAGTTCGGGGGAGATCGGCCCCGACATCGACTTGTTTCCGTAGATCGCCAGAACAGCGAGCTTGCTGAGCCGGTAGATGTCGGGTGGGATGGCCCCACTAAAGTGGTTTGCGGACAGATTGAGCTTTTCGAGGTTCTGCAGGTTCCCGAGTTCGGGCGGGACGGAACCCGTCAGGTCGTTATCGTTGAGAACCAGTGACTTCAGGTTCTGCAGCATCCCGAGCTCGGGAGCCAGCATGCCGGTCGCCCCATTGGCTCTCATTTCCAGCGAGATGACATTTCCCTTGACGTCGGTGCCCACACCATGCCACGCGTCGAGCGGTGCGTCCGTATTCCAGTTGTCGTTGCGGTACCAGCTGTCCCCGTTCATCTTCCTGTAGATCGTTTCCAGCACCGCGCGCTGGTCCACAGGCTCCGGTTCTACCGGATCGGCGTCGCACGCGCTCGATACCATAAGCATCGGTGCCAGCAGGGCGAGGGCGAGCAGGTAGTAGCGCTTCGTCATGGTCCTTGCTCCTTGATGAGGTGGGCGCCAGCACACCGGCACGCTAGGGTGGTTGGGGAACTGGGACTATCTGCCCCCGGTTCGATGATTGGTGGGTGGAGAGCATCGGATTTTCAATCATAGGACGGCGGGCGGGAGGTGTCAATGGGCATTGAAAATGGCACACTCCGGGACCCTGCGGCGGGAGCGTAGCGACCGGAGCGGGGGCTGTCCCGGAGTGGCTACGCCTCGCGATTCGTCCCCCTTCCGTGCTCTCTCTGCGTCCGCCGCCCTGGATGCCGTCGGGTGGCGCGAGAGCGAACCGGAAGCGAGACGGCGTCAGCGCCGAGGTTCCGTGGGCTGCGCTAGCCCGAAGCTGTGAATCGGGCAAGTGGCTGTAGTGCAGTGACATAGTGCGATTTCGGTAGTGTACGCTACTGGGTACGGGTCATGGGCGGACGCCGAGGCGGCGGAGGGCCTTGGCCTGGAGCGGCGTGGGGCGGGCGAGGATGTTGGCGGTCATGGCGCCGGGGACGGCACTCAGCTCCGGATACTCGGCCAAGCGCGTGTCGATGATCTCCTTGTAGGGATCGAGCTTCGAGGGGCGGCGGTGCCTCGGTCCGTACCTGACCGGCTCGTTGTCCAGCTCCCGGTCCAACTGCCCCGACGCGATCCAGCGGTACAACGTCCGTTCGCTAATCCGGGCGCGACGCGCGATGGCGGCCTTGCTCAGTCCCTGCTCCAGATAGTGCCGCAGAAGCACCCGCTTCTCTCTCCCGATCATTGCGTCTCCTCCGTTCAGTGGAGACGCTATCTTGCCCAATCCGCCGAGAACCCTCAGGGACCCACTCTCCCAACCGCGCAACCATCCCTCCCCCAGCCTCCGAAACCCTGCCATTTTCGACGGCCACTTCTCTGCCATTTTGCGCGGCCGGTAACACCCCCGAAACACCTCCACCCGGTGCCACTCCACCACCCCCCGATCCGGCGCGTCCTTCGCCCTCACCGGCAATCGAATCGCCCTCCCCCGCAACCCCACCAGCCGCCTCGCCGCCGGACTCCTCCCCCGCACCCTCCCCGACACCAGCACCCGATACCCACCCCCCTTCCCCTCCAGCCCCATCGCTCCGAGGTCCAGCGCCTTGTGATGCACGGAGCACAGCGCCAGGCCATTGGGAACCACGTCCCGGCCATCGTGGGAATGCCACCGGATGTGCGCGGCCTCCAGTCCGAGCAGGCGGTCGCCGAAGCGGATGTCGTGCTCGCACACGGCACAGCGTTCGTCGTACGCCTCCAGCACCGCCTTGCGGAACCGGGGATCCCGCGGCGTGTACTCCCTGACCTTCCTGCCTCTTCGCGGCATGGATTCGTCGAGTCCGTGGGAGGAGGGCCCGGCCGCGAGCCGCACGGCGTCCAGGAGGTCCTGATGGATCGATGGCGGAAAGTGTTCGGACAGGATCCGGCGGGCGGCACAGGACACGAGTTCCGGGTGGCGCCGCAGCAGATCGTAGACCTCCTGCCGGAATCCGCCCGTGATGCCGAGGCTCTTTGCTTCAGTGACGGAGAGCTCCTGCGATCGTCCCGTGGACAGCTGCGATTCCTCGGGTATCTCCCACAGACCGTCGTCGTTTCGCAGCCTGCCAAACGGGTACTCGACACGGAGTCGCGCACCCGGTCGGCCGAAGTCCTCCCAGAGTTCCTTGAAGCGCTCGTCCGCAGTCTCGTAGGGGATGCGCCGGCTCTCCGGCCCCAGGACACGGGCGAGCGCCAGCAGCAGCAGGGGCTTGTGGGGCGCCCGGCCGCCATGGCTTCGGTCGATCCTGACGGCGGCCAGGCGGTCGAGGAATTGGTCGGGGGTCACGATGACCTCTATGGCTCTCGTGTCGATTCCGGTAGAAGCCCCAGCCTGTGCAGCCTCGCCACGCAGGCCGTCGCCCATTCAGGTCATGGCCGAGAAACGTCAATTCAACCTTACAAAATGGAATGCCGACCTTACATCCCGCGCACCCGCATGCGCTCCTGGAACTCCTCGCGCGTGTTGCAGTCGAGAATCGCGGCCGCGACCAGGGCGATTCGGTCCCGGCTAGGGCGTTCCAGGATCGACCGCTGGACTTCCTCTGCGGTCTCCTGCCCGAACTTCCGCAGAATCAGCTGAACCAGCACCGTTGCTTGCCCCTCCTGCCTGATATCGTCCAGGCTACGCTGGAATTCGGTCACCACGGTGCTCATCGTCATCGCCTCCTCCAATTGTTGGTTGGAAAACCCCTTCGAACGTAACATCGCCTTCACCGACCGGGCCATGAACCGGTCGAAATCCTCGTTCCCGAAGGCCTCGACCAGCGGCAGCAGCCCCGTGAGCGCCGCCCGCATCTGCGCGGCGGTCGTCACGCCGGACAGCCCGAGGACGATCTGTGGCAGGTCCAGGGGATCCGTTGGCTGCGCGTCCGGCAACATCCGCCCCACCGCCCGGTAGGTGTCTGGCGCCGAATCCCGGAAGAGGTCGCTCAGGCGGGTCGCGACCTTCCAGCGCCTGTCTCCGTGGTGAAGGACAAGGGCCACCACAGCCAGTTCCCGATCCCCACGCGCGAGTTCCTTGTCGCGCTGGATCAAGCTCTGGGCCGCGAGACAGCTGTAGATGGTCGTTCGGAGAGCCATATGCCGCTCCGGTCGGCCCTGAAATTCCAGCGGGAGTATCAGGTCCGTGGACCCGTCAGTCGTGCGGACCCGCCAGACCGCGTCGGGGTAGCGCCGTCGCAGCCGCTCGTCGATCAGTTCCGTGGGCAGCGGTTCGAGGGTCCGGTAGTCGATTCTGTCAGCCCATTCGGGGACATGTCGGCGGATGAGGAGCCCCATCATCCGCGGGTCGGAGAAGAGCTTCTTGAGTGCGGCGTCGTCCATCGAACGAGAGCGGCCGAGGTAGGGATGAGTAAGCCCCTGCTGGGGGCGGAGGCATCATCCTCGCCGAATGGACGGGGCGCTGACATGGCTGGATCGGCCAGTCCACCGACCAACTGCCCGAAACCGAGTTCGGGACCGAGGGCACGACGCCGACCCGCCGTCGGGGCAGATCCAGCCGCAACATCCAGGCCCGATTTCGTGCACGCCGTGCGTGAACGGGCGAACGCCAAGCGTCATGGTCCCCTCACCAGCAGACTCGTAGGGAAGAATCGGTTGTAGCCCCGCTCCGCCCCGGCCTGCTTCCTCCCGTAGCGCACCGCCACGGTCGAGTCCGTCGTCACCCTCAGCTTCTTCGGTGCGCCTCCCGCCATCGCCCAGCGCTGCCGCACCATCCTCCACAGCAGCGTGTCCAGCAGCGGGACCATGGCCTCGCCCGAACTCCTCAGCCAGCGCCCGAACATCGTCGGATGCGGCACCCGGACCCAGCCGAAGATCCGGCACACGCCCCGGCGGTCCAGCAGCCGCAGGTCGGTCATCACGCCGCCGCCGTAGCGCAGCAGCACGATCCACACCTCCGTCATCAGGCCCGGCCGGAAGAAGCCCTTCTCCCTCTTCGCCCTGCAGTCTATCCGGCCCGCCAGGGCGAACCGGTCGAACAGCGCGCGCACCAGCACGAGCCCCCCGCCGTCGGTAAGGTTGCGGGCGTGTGGCGGACGCGCAGCGCCCGGCGGGAGCCTTGCACGCGGGGCCTGCTTCCGGTATTGTGGTTTCGCACCGTCCGGGTGACCTCCGTTGCGGGTCGTTTTTCCTCGAAACTGCCCGCAATCTACGACCCCGGGCGGTGCCACCCTACCCTCGGATCGCAGGATCCGGGGTTAGATTCGGACCCCAAGCGAACCTCGAACGGCGGGCACATGTACGGCCACCTTATTCAGCTGAGCGGCGACTTAACGGCGAGGACCACTTGGCGGGGCGTTGCTCCCGGTTCGGCAGGACGGGCGAACACCATCGACGAAGACCGCTTGCAGGACATCCTGTTCAAACACTCGGAGACTCTGCCCCTCGACGAAATCGACTCCGCATACGAAACGCCGGTCCCGGTCTGTAGGGAACTGGGGACGGGGGTGGGGTTCGTCGATGCGTTATACCTGACCCCGACCGGGAGGATCATTCTCGCCGAGTTCAAGCTCTGGAGGAATCCGAGTGCGCGCAGGGAGGTGATCGGCCAGATCCTCGACTACGCCCGTGTACTCGCGACGTGGAGCTACGACGACCTGGAAAGAGAGGTCAGGAAACGCGTGAAGCGGTCGCCCTTCGAGATTGTTTCCGAGGCACATGGCGACATGCAGGAGCACATCTTCATCGATGCCGTCACCCGCCGACTCAAACGAGGCGAGTTCCTGCTCCTGATAATCGGTGATGGAATCCGCGAAGGCGTTGAAGGCATCGTCTCCTACGTGCAGGGGCACAGTGGTCTCCGGTTCCATCTCGCGCTCGTCGAGGCAGCTGTCTTTGCTCGTGCAGACAGCGAAGACTTGATCATTCAGCCACGGGTCCTAGCAAGGACCAAACTCCTGCCCCGGACGATCCTCGTCCGCAAAACGGTGCCGGACGAAACCGACGACGATCCGGTCCAAGAGCATGAGCCAACCCCAGTCGAGGACGCGAACGAGCGGTTCTGGACGGTAGTGCTGGAGCACTTCGCTTTTGACGATCCCAAGCCCGTCGAACCTAAACCTACCAGATCCGCAATTGTTTGGGTGCCGGTCGAAGGATCGGGACACGGAGGCTGGGGACTCTCGTTCGGTGCCTATCTGAATCGCAACCAATCCAGCATCGGCGTCTATCTGACATGGCGGAAAGGCTATCCGGAGTGCGAGAGGATCTTTGGTGACATCGTGGACGCGCTGGACGGCAACGAGGAACGAGGAAGCGTACTCGACGGCTGTATGCGGTGGTCCAACGCCACGGGACAGCCGCGGCTGGGCTTCCATCGCCGCACAGAGTTCGTAGACGGAGAGGACATCCGGGACTTTGAAGAAGCCGTCGAGTGGATGCGCGACCACTTCAATCGCCTCGTAACGGCTCTGCATCCAGAGTGTCGGCGGAGGCTGCGCATCAAAGGTTGACGCGACCCGGGCACGGGAAAAGCGGGCGGGCGGCACCCTCACCCGCAGCGACAGCAACGTGATTCAGGGTCTTGTGAGCGACCTGATGTGGCGGCGCGCCCACCCCACGCTCACCAGTTGTACCTGGGTAGGAGTACGAGGACCGCCAACGTCTCCAGCGCCTTACCCTCCCGCTTATCGGCAACTGCCAAGTACTGAATGTCCATTTTCCTTACGCGGTGGCGCAACCTCCAGAACTCGTTGCGGAACGCTTCGTCTGCGTAGACTCTCTTCCGAGGCGTCTGGGACGGCAGACCTACAATCTCCATAGCAATCCGCTCTGCTAGTATGGCACCCGAGTTTTCGCGCGGCCGGTTGGGTGGAACGGGGAGGTGTTGTCCGATCCTCTTTCGGAGACGGTTCTGCTTCCCGAAGGAGACCCCGGTGTAGAGGCATCCCGTATCCTTCTCGCTGATCAGGTAGATGCCCGTCGTGTTCGGCACCACCCGGAGGTACTCGTCAACGCGGCACGGCTCCATCGCCAGTAGTTCGCTCAACCGAGAAACGAGGAGTGCTCCCGCCCGCTCCAGCTGCTTCCTCGCGACCCGGCACGAGAACCCAAGTACTTCGTCCATAGGCTATCACCTCTGCTCTTCCAGGATCTGGATGTTGATCAAATCAAGTATACGCGCAGTCTAGCCAATCGCCACCTCGATCTGCGTCACGTAGACCTCGCTACGAAGCCGCCGGTCGACTTCGTCGGCGGGCGCGGCTTCGAAGAACAGAGCGAGGGCTTCGTCAAGGGCGTCACGCGCTTCGACCACGGTCTCGCCCTGGCTCGCGACATCCAACTCCGGGCATAGGGCCACGTAGCCGTCGCCGTCGCGTTCCACGATCGCAGTCAGGCGTCTCGTCATTCGTTGTCTCCTCAACCAGAGTCGACACGGAATCCGGGGTCAATGAGCGGTTCGCCAGGACCAGAGCGTCCGGCCGCACTCGGACCCTGGGGTCCCGTTGCCTGCATGTCGGGCGGCATCCGGCCCACTACCCGATACGCGTCGGGAGCGGAGTCCCTGAACAGGTCGCGCAGGCGTGTCGCGGCGTTCCAGCGCCTGCCTCCGTGGTGAAGGACAAGGGCCACCACGGCCAGCTCCCGGTCTCCGCGCCCGAGTTCCTTGTCGTGCTGGAGCAAGCTCTGGGCCGCCAGACAGCCGTAGACGGTCGTCCGGAGAGCCATGTGCCGCTCCGGCCTTCCCTGGAACTCCGCCAGCAGCACCAGATCCGTTGACCCGTCCGTCGTACGAACTCGCCACATCGTGTCGGGGTAGCGCCGCCGCAGCTGCTCGTCGATGAGCTCCGTGGCCAGTGGCTGGAGCGTAGAGAAGTCGACCCTGTCGGCCCATTCGGGGACGTGACGGCGGATGAGGAGCGTGATCATCCGCGGATCGGAGAAGATCCTCTTGAACGCGGCGTCGTCCATCGATGAGACCGGCCCGAGTCGGAATTCGGAATGAGTTGGTCCTGCGGGGCGTCGGACCACCATCGTCGCGGAGCCGACGGGGCGCTGACATGACCGGATGGGCCTTTGTGCGAACGCCCGCCGCGGTCGCCGTCACCTGTGCGGTGCCCGAGCGCCGTGGCTTCGATCAATCCTGACGGCGGCCAGCCGCTCACGGAGCTGCTCGGGAGTCACGGCCGACCTCTAGTTTTTCCGTCCCCTCACCAGTCCCCCTCCCCCAGCAGCCTGTCGACCGCCCGGGGGCTGAACTCCTCGGGATCGAAGTGCTCGCCGATCCACTCCTTCATGTGCTCGTGGTCCCGCGCGTTCGGATCCCCCAGGCTTTCGAGCATCTCGTAGTAGCCCCACACTCCCCCGCAGTCCTCGGGCGGACACCGCCGCCGGCCGCCGACGCAGGCGGGCAGCCGCACGGAGCGGTCGTAGGGGAGGATCTTCTGCAGCGTGACCTTGTGCTCCCAACTGTCGCCGAAGTCGTACATGTAGGTGATCCAGTCCTTTTCGTGCGTCAGGAGGTGGTGGACCCGGTATTTCCTCTCGTCGAGGTCCCGGGGCGTCCCCGGCATCCTGAAGCCGTCGTCCCACGGATTGGGGATGCTGAAGCGCTGGTCGCCCTTGCGGAACACATGGAGGTGGCAGTCCTCCCACCCCATGACCGTTTGGATGAGATGGTGCAGGACGTCGAGATACATCGACGGCGGGACGAGGACGCGGCGCCAGATCGAAGGCTTCGTTCGCAGCAGGACGATTCGCAGCTGGTAGGTGACTCGTGGAGGCATGATGGCAGGGCGCGTGACGGCTGTGCGTACGGGATCGGGTCGCCGAAAGGTATCCGGGGCCGGGGGCGGGCGTCCAGCAACTCGACGATGCTCCGGAACGAGTCTTCCTCCGGCGCCGCTGCGGCGGCCACGAGACCTCTATTGCGGAATCGCTCGGGTCCGCTCGATCACGATTGCGCGATCATCCCCTGCCAGTCGCCAACGATCCCCGCAGGCGCCCGCTCGCCTCAGGCGCCCGGTACGGGAACGCGCGAGGTGAACGATCCACTCGTCGGCCCGAGCCTGCTTGGCCGGATCGCTGCCGTCGTGACGGTAGACGAAGACGTTCGTGTCAACGAAGACGAGCGCGGTCATACAGTTGCTCCCGGGATGGCCGGCGCCCGTCCGGCCAGTCGATCCGGCGAGGCTTTCGGGCCAGATACCGCTTCATGGCGGTCTCGTACTCGTCCTCCCGGCGCCGCCTCCGTTCCAGGAGTTCGCGGATCCACCCGGAAGGGAACCTGACGCCCAGGAACGATCGGCCGGCCACGGTGTACTATGTCAGACGATCTCGGTGCGCCGTGCAACACCGGATCCCGAAGTCTACAAGGCAGGGAGCAGGAGTGAGGATGGCGGTACGCGTCGACGACCGCGGGGGATGCCTTGACCGAGGCCGAGGCCGTTGCGCCATCGATTTGGCCGGCCGGGATTGCGATCGGGCGGTAAGGTAACCGGAGACCCGGAGGAGGGGAGAATGAACAGGGCGGTAACGATGGCACTGCTTGTGGCAGTGGCCTGCGGCGATGGGACGGAACCGGAGGCGCCGTACCCCGTGACGGTCGCGGTCTCGCCGGAGACCTTGGACTTCGCGAAGCTCGGGGAGGAACTCCGCTTGACCGCTACGGTCAAGGACCAGAACGGCAATGCCATGGACACCGTGCATGTCCAGTGGTCCAGCGAAGACGCAGCGGTGGCGTCGGTCAACTCAACGGGTCTTGTCAGCGCCCAGGGGAGCGGCGAGACCAGGGTCCTCGCCGCAGTCGGGAACATCTCCGGTGCGGCGGCCATTACGGTGAGTCTGGGCCAGCGGGATGTACTCATGAAGCTCTTCGAGAGCCTGAACGGAGACGATTGGAACAGGAAGCGCAACTGGGGAACCGAAACCGCACTCGGCACATGGGCCGGCGTGACGACGGACGAAGACGGCAACGTTGCGTACCTGGCCCTCGCGCGCAACAACCTGAGCGGGGAGATCCCGGCCGAAGTCGGGCTCTTGAAGCACTTGCGGGGCCTCGACCTGGGTTTCAACGACAACGTCAGGGGGACCATACCGCCCGAAATCGGCGAGCTGGAGAACCTGACGGCACTGCAGTTGCACCATAACGCCCTGACCGGCGGAATTCCGCGCGAGATCCTGCAACTGAGCCGACTCGATACCCTGGACCTCCACTACAATGAACTGTCCGGGACTCTGCCGGAATGGCTTGGAGACCTGCCAGCAGTCGGATACCTCAGTCTGTGGGGCAACGATTTCACGGGCTCTCTGCCGGCCTCGCTGGGCAATCTGGCATCCTTGGAGGATCTCTACGTCAACACTCTGGAGCTGAGTGGCCCGCTGCCGCGAAGCCTGATGAACCTGTACCTTAACACGTTCTACTGGTATTGGACCGACCTCTGTTCGCCACCCGACGACGAGTTCCAGGCTTGGCTCGAATCCATCCGCTACCACGAGGGGGGTAGTGTCTGCGATCAATGACCGGTGCGCTCCGGCCCCTCACCCCCCGCGCCCCTCCAGCACCACCTCGAACACCAGCCGCTTCCCGTCCCTGAGCACCACGACCTCCACCTCGTCGCCCGGCTCGAACTCCCCCAACGCGTACATGTACCCGTAGACGTCCTCCACGTCGTGCGGGCCGAACTTCACGACGATGTCGCCACCCTTCAGCCCCGCCTTCGCCGCCGGGCTCCCGTCCCGCACCCCGGTGATCGCCATTCCGCCCGACTCGCGCGAATAGTCGGGAATCGTGCCCACGCGCACCCGGAAACCGCGCCGCACGACGCTCCTCCCGGTCCCCACCCCGTGCGGACTCCCCACCCTCTCGACGGGCGTCAGCGCGGCCAGCCCGGCCGCGGGAACCACCTCGCGGGCCACCGCCGTCACCAGCTCGGTCACCCGCGCCATCCCCTCGGCGTTCACCAGCTCCCAGTCGTCCTCCACGCGATGATACTCCGGGTGCGTGTTGGAGAAGAAGTGCAGCACCGGGATGCCCCGCGCCCAGAAGGAGCTGTGATCCGAGGCGCCGAAGCCGTCGCTGTTGAAGCGGAGGTCAAGGGGGGCCGGGACTTCGTCGTTGGCGCGCGCGAGGATGTCGGTCCATTCCTCGGCCGTGCCTGTTCCGAAGACGGTGAGACGGGCGTCCGTCACCCGTCCGACCATGTCGAGGTTGAGCATGGCGACCGTGCCTTCGAGGGGGCGGAGGGGCGACTCGACGTAGTGGGCCGATCCCCACAGGCCCCGCTCCTCGCCGGTGAAGGCTATGAATAGCACGTCCTGCGCCAGCGGCGGGCCCTCGGCAAGGCGGCGCGCCGCTTCGATGAGCACCGCGGTACCCGACGCGTTGTCGTCGGCGCCGTTGTGGACCTCGCCGACCGCGTCGGGCGAAAGAGAACCCGCGCCGCCGAAGCCCAGATGGTCGTAGTGGGCGCCGATCACGAGGGTCTGGCCGCCGCGCGGATCGGCGCCGGGAAGGAGGGCGGCGACGTTGCGCGCCTCGCGCCGCACCGGCTCGACGGCGGTGGCAACGGTGGCCGTGGCGCCCGCGCCGGCAGCCGTGCGGACACGGCCGGCGGCGTCGCCCCGCACGGCGATCACGGGGATGGCGAGGCCGGCGCGCCGTTCGGCGTCGAGCGAGGGGAGCGGATCGGACGGGCCGAGGAGCACGATCAGGGCGGCCGCGCCCATCGCCGCCGCGCTCGAGGCGGCCCGGTGCGCATCAACGGGAGCCGCGTGGGGGTGGGGCGCCGTGCCTTCGACCACCAGGACCCTGCCCGCCAGCTCCGCGTGTGCGGCGTCGCCGGCCTGTGCTCCGGTTAGCGCCGGGACGAGGATCATCGGGGCCCCGGCGCGGGTCGAGGCCGAGAAGCCGTAGGGTATCCAGTCGTCGCCGAGCGCAAAGCCGGCGGGGGTGTCGTCACCGCGTGCGGATTCGGAGGGAGAATCGCCGCTCACCGCGAACTCGTTGTCTTCCCCCAGGGCGCTGCCGGTACGCACCGTCCAGGCCTGAAAGAAGCCGTCCGCGTCGCCCGCCGGACGGAGGCCGAGCGCGTGAAACCGCGCCGCGACGTAGTCGCCCGCGCAGCGTTCCCCGCGGGTGGCGACCGCCCGGCCCTCGAGGAGGTCGTCCGCGAGGTAGCGGACGTGAGCGATCTCGCCCTCCAGCCCGCCGACAAGCGACGCCGGATCGGGACACCGCCACTGCGACTGCCGCGCTTCGGCCGGAGGCGGAGCGGCGAACGATCCGAGGACCGTGACCGCCCAAAGGCCGGCGTGCGGAAAGACACGGCGAGTTCGGCGCTCCGAACCGGCCCGGTTGCGTCGCGCGTCGACCGCGGCGGGGCCTCCCGGCACGCGGCTACCGGATGATCGCGAGCGGCAAGAGCACCACGTACCCGAGCACGAGGAGCACCGGCGCCAGCGTGATCGAGCCCTGCCCGAGCAGGTAGTAGCCGAGCCCGATGATGGCCACGCCGCCCAGAGCGAACCAGAGGTTGGCCTTCGAGAACTCGAGGGACGGTTCCTCCGCCTTGCGCTTCTTCTTCCGTGCCATGCTCGGACGCTACCGCGACGGCGGGCCGGGGTCAACCGGAGGACCGAGATCTTCCGCCTCTCCCCAATATTCGGGCGCATCGGGCGGCTCTCCCGCCCTGAGCCGGGCCATCTGTTCGCGCCGGTAGCGCCGCCTGACCGCGAACATCGCCAGCAGCCCGGCGGACAGGGCGAACCAGAAGACGGCGGAATCGGCGATCACCGCCAGCCAGCCGTACCGGCGCTTCACCCACTTGCGCCAGTCGTTCTCGAGCTGGGCGACGGTCCCCCCGTACACGCCCCGAAGGGCAGCGTCGAAGGACTCCGTCCTCTTCCACTCGGCCAGGAAGGCCTCCAGGCCGCGCGTCCCGCTCGCCTCCACGAGGTACTGGACGACCGACGCCGACAGGAGGTACGCCAACTCGGCGGGGACCCGGTCCCGGGGCCAGTCCAGCGTGACCGAGTCCAGCGGCGGGGCCTCTCCGAAGGCCAGCGCCACCCGGAGCCTCCATCCCCCGCCGTCGAACCAGGCGCCCGCCGACCACTCCGCGTAGCCTTCGTTGAACCAGCGCGGTATGCGCAGCCTGCCCAGCTCGTGGGCCAGCGCCAGGTGCGCCCATTCGTGGCGAAGCACGCGCACCTCCTCGTAGGGGGTGCGGGGCCAGAAGCGCCCTCCCGGGACGATGATCTCCATGCGATCGGGGATCGCCACCCCGCCCGCCCACTCGGGAAGCCGTCCGCCGACCAGCGAATCCATGGCGCTCCGGGTGGGAGCAACCGTCACCGTGGGACGGGGGGCGGGCCCGGCGAGACCCGGCAGCCGCTCGATCGACTCCAGCAGCGCGAGGGCCCGCGAGGCCCTGAGCGAATCGGAACCCCGATACCGGGCCGTAAGCGCGGATCCGTGCAGATAGCGCCAATCCGGCGCGTCTTCGGGAACCTGGCCGGAACCAGCGCCCGCGAACCCCGCGCCGAAGAGGCAGGCCAAGAGCGCCGTCCGGAGCCGCCTCACGATATCGTCACGGCGTCATCCCCGCCCCGCCGCCCACGCCCTCACGGCTTCCAGATCGGGCGGCAGCGCCGCCGAGAAGGCCAACGCCCGATCCGTGACCGGATGCCGGAACTCCAGCCGGTGCGCGTGCAGAAACTGCCGTCCGGCACGCCCGGCCAGCTCCGCGGCCCACCGGCGGGCGGGCCCCGCGAAGCCCCGTTCCCGGCCGGCGCCGTACACCGCGTCCCCCACCACCGGATGGCCGATGTCGGCCGAGTGGACGCGAATCTGGTGCGTCCTCCCCGTGTCCAGCACCGCCTCGCAGAGCGAAGCGGCCCGCCAGCGCTCCAGGTGGCGGAGGCGCGTCCGGGACGGCCTCCCCCCCGCCACAACCGCCATCCGGGTCCGGTCGCGGGGGTGGCGCCCGACCGGCCTGTCCACCACCACCTCTCCCGCACGCAGCTCCCCCCACAGCGCGGCCAGGTACGCGCGCTTCACCCGGCGCGCCCTCAGCGCACCGGAAAGGCGCCGGTGCGCGCGGTCGCTCTTGGCCACCACCATCAGCCCCGAGGTGTCGCGATCGAGCCGGTGCACGATCCCGGGGCGGAGCGTCCCCCCGATCCCCGACAGGTCCCCGACGCGGTGCAACAGAGCGTTGACCAGCGTGCCCCGCGGGTGGCCCGGCGCGGGATGCACGACGAGCCCGGCCTGCTTGTTCACGACAACCAGGTCGCGGTCCTCGAACACGACGTCCAGCGGAATGTCCTCGGGCACCGCTTCGCTCGGGACCGGGGCCGGAATCCTGACCTCGACCGCCATCCCTTCCGTCGCGGCCTCCGACTTCCTGGCCGCCCGCCCGTCCACGAGCACCCTTCCCTCCCCGATGAGCGCCGCGACCCGGCTGCGGGACAACCCCAGTCGCACCGCCACGTAGCTGTCGAGACGTCCCGCCGCTTCGCCCCCGGCGGTCCAGGAGCGGCGCTCCCCCCCTCCCGGCGGCGACTCGTCCGCGGGACCCCCGCTCACGCCCGCCGGGAGAGCCCGAGGACCGCCGCCTCCCCGTCCAGCACCGTCTCCTTGCGGCGGGCGAAGTCCCCACGCCGCACCGCCCCCACCTCCACCTTCACGGCCAGCGTCTCGCGCGCGATCGCCGCCTCGTGCTCCCGTGCGGCCTCGCACACGGCCTCCGTCCCGCCGACGGCCAGCCGGATGCGGTCGGTGATGTCGAGCCCCGACTCGCGCCTGAGGCGCTGGATGCGGTTCACCAGCTCCCGCGCGAGACCCTCCCGCCGGAGCGCTCCGGTCAGCGCCGGATCGAGCGCCACCGTGCGCCGCCCCTCCGACCGCACCACCCACCCCTCCCGCGCCTCCTCGACCACCTCCATCTCGTCGCCGCCCACCTCCTCGGCCTTTCCGCCGACCTCGATCCGCACCACTCCCCCTCCGCGCACGACCTCGAGCTCCTCCCGCCCCAGCTCCCGAACCCGGCCCGCCGCCTCCGGCGTCCGCCTCCCGAAGCGCTTGCCGAGCGCGCGGAAGTCCGGACGCGCCGCCAACGTCACCAGCCCCTCCCGCGAGGCCGCGAACTCCACCCGCTTCACATTGATCTCGTCCGCCAGGAGCGCCAGCACGCCGCCGGGGGGAGGCGCGCCCGGCACGACCGCAAGCATGCGCCCGAGCGGCTGCCGTACCCGGATCCTCACCGCCTCGCGCGCCGCCCGCGCCAGGGTGCTGAGGCTGCGAACGTCGGCCATGTGGCGCTCCAGATCTTCGTCGACCAGGGCCGGGTCGGCCGTCGGGAAGGGCTCGGTGTGGCTGGAGCGGCCGGTCAGCGCCCGGTGCAGCCAGTCGGAGACGAAGGGGGTGACCGGGGCGATCAGGAGCGCCACGGCGCGCAGCGACTCGTGCAGCGTGGCGAAGGCGGCCGCGGCGTCGTTCGGGTCGGTGTTCCCCCAGAAGCGGGGGCGCGCGCGGCGCACGTACCAGTTGGACAGCTCACCGTCCACGAAGGCCGCCACGGCCCGGTAGGCCCGGGTCGGGTTGTAGCCGTCGAGCTCCTCGCGCACGCGCGCGACGAGGCCGTTCAGCCGGGAGAGCAGCCAGCGGTCCAGCGGGGGCCGCGAGACGACTTCGGGCCGGGACGCGGACGGCCCGCCGTCGTTTCCCGGACCCCATTTTTCCACATTTCCATAAAGAGCAAAAAATTTGTATATGTTGAGAACCGTACCGAAAAACCGCGCCGCCGACTCCCTCACTCCGTCCGGGTCGAAACGCGTCGGCAGCCACGGGTTGCTGACCGTGATCATGTACCAGCGCACCCCGTCGGCGCCGTGCTCGGCCACCGCCTCCCACGGGTCCACCGCGTTACCGCGCGACTTGGACATCTTGCGCCCCTCGGCGTCCAGGATCAGATCGTTCACGATCACGTTGCGGAACGCCGGCCCCAGGCCGAGCATCGTCGAGATGGCGTGCAGCGAGTAGAACCAGCCGCGCGTCTGGTCCACCGCCTCGCAGATGAAGTCCGCCGGAAAGTGGCGGCGGTACCGTTCGCGGTTCTCGAAGGGGTAGTGCCACTGCGCCCACGGCATCGCGCCCGAATCGAACCACACGTCGGCCACCTCGGGGACGCGGCGCATGACGGACCCGGTCTCCGGGCAGCGCCAGGTCACCTCGTCGATGAAGGGCCGGTGCGGGTCGAAGTCGTCCGGCAGCCCCCCCGCCCGCTCCGCCAGTTCCGCGAAGCTCCCGATCCACTCGACGCGCCCGGGATCGTCGTCGGAGACCCATACGGGCAGCGGCGTGCCCCAGTAGCGGTCACGCGACAGCGCCCAGTCCACGTTGCCCCTGAGCCACTCGCCGAAGCGGCCCGCGCCCACCTCGGGCGGGTGCCACGATACGCGGTCGTTGTTGTCCAGGAGCTCCCGCCGGAGCGACGAGGTGCGCGCGAACCAGCTGTGCCGGGCCATGTACACGAGAGGGGTGTCGCAGCGCCAGCAGTGGGGATAGGAGTGGACCTCGCGCTCCGACCGGAATACGAATCCGCGCGCCTTCAGGTCGTCGACCAGCAGCTTGTCGGCGTCCTTGAAGAAAACCCCGCCCACCAGCGGCAGGTGCCCGGCGAAGGTGCCGTCCTCGCGCACCGGCTCCAGCACGGCCAGACCGAAGTCCTTCCCGGCCCGGTAGTCGTCCGCCCCGTACGCCGGAGCCATGTGCACGATCCCCGAGCCCTCCTCGTCGGAGACGAAGTCGCCCGGAACGATCTCCCACGCGCGTCCGCGCGCATCGGCCGCGGGGATCAGCTCGAAGGGACGGCGGTACTTCGCACCGAGCAGCTCGTCCGCCTTGACGCGGCCCGCGATTCGCTCCTCGCCGAAGAGGGCCGCGGCGCGGCTTCGCGCCAGGATGAGGCGCCCGCCCTCGTGGTCGACTTCGACGTACTCGATCTCCGGGTTGACGGCGAGCGCCACGTTCGCCACCAGCGTCCAGGGCGTCGTGGTCCAGACCAGCAGCCGGCGGCCCGACCCGTCCAGCAGCTCGAGCATGACCCAGAGCGAGGGGTCCTCGACCTCCCTGTACCCCAGCGCGAGCTCGTGCGAGGAGAGGACCGTCCGGTCGGCGGGGCACCAGGGCACCACCTTGTGGCCCCGGTAGAGCAGTCCGCGCTCCGCCAGCCGCTTCAGAATCCACCAGACCGATTCGATGTACGAGGCGTGGAAGGTCACGTACGGCCGGGAGTAGTCCAGCCAGTAGCCGATCCGTTCCGAGAAGCGCTCCCATTCGTCCTTGTAGGTGAAGACCGACTCCTTGCAGCGCTCGTTGAACCAGGCGATGCCGCGCTCCTCGATCTCCCGCTTGTCCTCGATCCCGAGCCGCTTCTGCGCCTCGATTTCGACGGGGAGCCCGTGCGTGTCCCAGCCGGCGATGCGCGTGACGCGCCTGCCGAGCATGGTCTGGTAGCGGCAGACCAGGTCCTTGATCGCACGGCTGATGACGTGGTGCAGGCCGGGACGTCCGTTCGCCGTGGGCGGACCTTCGAAGAAGACGAACCGCTCGCCGTCCCGGGTGGCGTCGAGGGTGCGCCGGAAGGTGTCCTCGCCGCGCCAGGCGTCGAGGACGGACTCCTCGAGCGCGACGCGCGAGGCGGGGAGGGGCGGATATCGCACCGGCGGCTTCTCCCGCGGCGCTACTCGGGGCCGGGCCGGACGGCGGGCGGGACGGAGCGGGAGTCCCCGGCGTTTCCCCCGCCTGCGGGCGGGGGCCGGGCGTCCCGAACTTGCGGGACACCGGCCGACGGGAAATCCATCGTGCGGAGCACGCCCCTTACCAGGCGGGCAAGCTTCGGCTCCGCGGCCCGCGCGGTCGCGATGATCGCCGGGACGTCGGCCTCCTCCAGCGCGTCCGGCAGGCACTGGTCCGTGATGACGGCAACGGCCAGCACCCTCATTCCCATGTGTCGCGCCGCGATCACTTCGGGGACGGTGGACATCCCCACGACATCGGCGCCCATGGACCGCAGCATGCGGTACTCGGCCCGCGTCTCGAGCTGGGGGCCCACCACCGCGACGTAGACCCCGCGGCGGAGCGCGAATCCCTCCGCCATCGCCACCGCCGCCGCCGCTTCCTGCAGCCCCGGGTCGTACGGCGCCGACATGTCCGGGAAACGGGGACCGAGTTCATCCAGGTTCGGTCCCGTGAGCGGGCCGCCGCCCATGAAGTTGATGTGGTCATCGAGAACCACCAGGTCGCCGGGACCCCAGAGCGGGTTCATCCCCCCGCACGCCGCCGAGACGATCAGCGTTTCGGCGCCGAGGAGCTTCATCACGCGAACGGGGAAGACGATCTGGCGCGGCGCGTACCCCTCGTAGCGGTGAAGGCGGCCCTGCATGGCCACCACCGGCACCCCCTCGAGCGCGCCGAGCAGCAGCTTTCCGCGGTGGCTCTCGACCGTGGAGACGGGGAAGTGCGGCAGATCCTCGTACGGGATCGAGACCTCGGCCTCGATCCCCTCCGCGAGGCCGCCCAGCCCCGTGCCGAGCACGACGCCCACCCGGGGCGGCGTCACCCCCCCCGCCCCCCGCACCGCCGCCACCGCCTCGCGCAGCCTGGCCATCTCCCCCCGCGCGGTCACGGCCGGGCTCCCAGCAGGCAAGTCCCCAGCCGCACCATGGTGCTTCCCTCCTCGACGGCCGGACGGTAGTCGTTCGACATCCCCATCGACAGCTCGCACCCCTCCACCCCCGAGATCTCGGCCGCAGCCTCCATCACCGCACGGGTCTTCGCGAAGACCCGGCGGAGCACGCCCTCGTCGCCGGTGAACGGCGCCATCGTCATGAGGCCGAGGACGCGCAATCCGCGCAGCTCCGCCACCCTCCCGATCCCGTCAGGGGCGGCCGCGGCCGGGAAGCCCCCCTTGGTGGGCTCCCCCGACGCGTTGACCTGGACGAGCACCGGAACGCGACGCCCCTTCGCCTCACCGAAGCGCGACAGCCTCTCGGCGAGGCGGAGCGAGTCGACGCTGTGAACGAGCGCCGCAAGGCGGGCCGCCCGGCCCGCCTTGCGGCGCTGCACGTGACCGATCATATGCCATCTCACGGCGGCATCGCCCGGCAGGGACGCCCTTCTTTCCAGCTCCTCGACGCGGTTCTCGCCGAGGTCGCGCAATCCCGCCTCCACGGCCGCCTCCACCGCACCCGGGGGGTGGCCCTTGGTCACCGCGACGACGCGAACCGAAGAGAGGTCGCGTCCGCTCCGTGCGGCCGCGGCCGCGATCCGCTCCCGGACGCGCGGAAGCCGCTCCCGCAACGTCAGCCTGTAAGCCGCAACCCGGTCGTGCATTTCCCTCCGTCCGCATCGGCTTCGCGGCCTGCGAGCGAACGCCCCGCCGGGCACATGGCCGGCGGGGCGTTCGCGCCTCCCCTGCGGCCCGCGGCGGAAGGCGGGCGCCCTCCCCGGATCCGCAAAATTCAGGGGGGAGAGCTACCGGGTAGTGAAGGTGATGGGCAGCGCAACCCAGACCGGCACCGGCTTGTCCCGGTGCATAGCCGGCGCGAACACCGCGACGTCGGCGACCTTCAGGGCCGCCTGGTCGAGCGCCGCCTGGCCCGAGGATTTCTGCAGCTGGGTCTTGACGACCTTGCCCGTCTCATCGACGAAGAACCACACGGTCGTGGTGCCGCCGATGCCCGCATCCCGCAGCAGAGGCGGATACTCGCGCACCAGCGCGCGCTCCATCTCTTCCTTGTTCTTGTAGTAGGGGTCCACGTCGCGAACCGTCCAGAAGGGCGCGTCCAAGATGTTCGTTTCCACCTCGTCGGGCGGGGGCGGGAGGTTCTCCACCGGATTGCTTTCCCAGTCGGTTTCCTCGAGCGTGATGTCGGTGTCGATCGGGGTTTCCGCGATGACCGGCGTCGCCGGACGGGCGATCTGCTCCGGCGGCGGCGGGATCTCGATCTCGTCCGGGATGTCGATCGTAATCATCTCGTCGGGATTCATGGTGAAGTCTTCGGCCGCCATCGACGGCCAGAAGGCGAAGACCAGGAAGTGAACCAGCGTGGCGGCGGTGATCGAACCCCAGAACCACGCCGAAAACGAACGCTTGAACTCGTCGTTGGCGGTGGCGCCGGCCTCCAGGGATGCTCTGTGTCGAATCTGCTCGGTCATCGTCTCTCCCTCGTGATGTTCTGTTCAAGCTCGGCCGCAAACACGACCCGCAGCGCTCCCGCTGCGACTAACTCCTTCTGTAGCCCGTCCACGTAACGATACGGGACGTTCTGATCCGCGCGGATCGAGACCACGAGGCTCGCGCTCTCCGCGCGAAGCGGCCGGACGACGGCGCTGACGTCCTCCATCGCCCGGAGTGCGTCGTTGATGTAGACGGCTCCGTTGGTCTCCACCCAGACGTTGAGAATGTCCTTCTGCTTCTCGTCGATCTTCTTGGACTCCTCGGCCTGGACCCACTCGATCTCCCGCTTCCGGTCCTTCTGGAACACCGTGGTGACCATGAAGAAGATGAGAAGCAGAAAGGCGATGTCCGCCATCGAGGAGGAGGGTATCTGGCTGGAGGCCTTGGACTTCCTCTCGAGCCCGCCGGACTTGAAACCCATGTCGAACTACTCCAGTATCTGAAGGGAGATCCTTGTGGCGGCAGCGCTCTGAAGGGCGTCGAGCACATCGACCATGAACCGGTACGGGGCGTCGGGATGGGTCTTGACCGCCGCGATCAGGTTGGGGTTCTGCGCCACGTCCTGGCGCCAGATCTGCTCCACCTCGCCGGGGCTCACCGTCTGTTCCTGCTCGCTCTCGCCGCGCCTGATGGTTACAGTCCCGGCCGGGTTGACGAGGATGTGAAGAACGTTCTTCTGGCTGACCTCCTGCTCCTTGGCCTGCTCCGGGAGCACGATCGCGAGCCCCTTGTCCTTGGGGAAGGTGGTGGTGACCAGGAAGAAGATGAGAAGCAGGAAGGCGATGTCCGCCATCGACGACGAGGGAATCTCGTCGGAGATCCTGGACTTCTTGTTGCCGAGAACCGCCATTGATGAATCTCCCGGGTTCGGGTCCTCTCTTGGGTTACTTGTACCGCCACGGGTTCCCGGAGGTTCCTCCGGGCCCGGAGCGCGCAGCCTTCAGGACCGGACGCGCAACGTCCCCGCGCGCTCCAGATCCCACGCCAGGTTGAGCACCTTCTGGGTGCTCTCCTCCATGTCGACGATGATCCTGTCTATCCGGCTCACGAAGAAATTGTAGCCGATGTTGATCGGGATCGCGATGGCGAGTCCCGCCGCCGTGGTCAGCAGCGCCACCTTGATCCCGCCCGCGACGGTCGAGGGATCCACGTCCCCGGTCGCCTCGATGGAGGCGAACGCGAGGATCATTCCCGCCACGGTCCCCAGGAAGCCCATCAGCGGCGCCACGTTCGCGATCGTGGCCAGAATCACCAGGCCCCGCTCGAGGAAGCTGAGCTCGATGGAGCCGGTGGTGGAGACGGCCTGCTCCACTTCGCCCTCGTTGACCTTGAGACTCCGGATCCGCCGCAGCCCGGCGAGGAGGATGGCGGCGGCCGGCCCCGGCGTCGACGCGGCGATCTCGGCCGCCTCGTCGAGCCGCCCGGCCATCGCCGCCTCCTCCACTTGGTCGATCACCGACGTCGTCTCCCGGCTGGCGACCCAGAGGGTCCAGAACTTCGCAAGGATGACCCCGAGCCCGACTAGCGAGCAGATGACGAGCGGATACATCATCGCGCCGCCGTCGGCGAAGAGCGTGAGGAATTCGTAGTCCCTGTTCTGTGCGTTCAACTGGTGCTCCGGGGATCGGCAGTGGTGGATGGTCGCGGAACCCGGCCGCAATGTAGGAGGCGGGACCCCGGGCGTCAACGACAATATGCGGTCCCCGTTTCCACCGCGCCACCCGGCGGCGCGCGCGGACCGGACCGGGGCGAGCGCCGGGAGCGGCGGCTGCCGTGAGGATCCGGCCACGGACCCGCGGTCGCGGGACTGCGCGCTCTCGCGCGCTGTTATCGTAATGGGGTCATGAACGATTTCCCGCAGCAGCTGCAGTTTCTCAGGCCGGGATGGAGCGACCTCGTCGAGATCGCCATCGTCTTCCTTCTCGCCTACCGGCTCCTGCTGCTGATCCGCGAGACCCGGGCCATGCAGATGCTGCTGGGCGTTCTCCTGCTGGCCGGGCTGTACCTGCTGTCCGTCATTATGGACTTCTCGCTCATTCGCCGGCTCGTCGAGGCCCTGTTCCAGTACGGGGCCATCGCGGCGCTCGTGGTGTTCCAGCCCGAGATGCGCGCGGCCCTCGCCCGTCTGGGCCAGAGCCGTCTGGTGCGCATGCTGGGATCGAGCCGCGAGGAGCGCATCGTGGAACGGCTCGTGGAGGGAGCCGCGCTGCTGGCCGGATCGGGCACCGGGGCGATTCTCGCCGTCCAGATGGAGACCGGGCTGCGGGAATACGCGCAGACCGGGAGAAGCGTGCGGGCCGTGCTGTCGCCGGAACTTCTGGGGACGATCTTCGCGCCCAGCTCGCCGCTTCACGACGGGGCGGTGATCATCGTGGGCGACACCATACAGGCCGCGGGCGCGATCCTGCCCCTCACCCAGAGCCCGCTGAGCGACCGGTCCCTGGGAACGCGCCACCGCGCTGCGATCGGCCTCAGCGAGGAAACGGACGCGTTCGTGATCGTGGTGAGCGAAGAGACCTCCCGGATCTCGGTGGCCTACCGGGGGAGGATCGAGACCGGCGTGAGCGCCGAACGCCTGCGCGAAATGCTGGAGGCGTCGCTTCCGCGGGCGGCGGCGGGGCTGGGGACCTCGGCGCTGGAGCCGGCCTGAGCCGCCCCGGCTCAACCGGGCGACGGCAGCGGGTCCGGCGTCCCCAACCCGGGCTTGGGCTTCGACACCGCCCTGGGTTCGGCGCCCGGCAACGGAAGCTGCGGCTGCTCGGACTCGAATTCGCCGGTCAGCGCCGGCAGCGGCTTCCCGTCCAGGAGCAGCCCGATCTCCTCGCCGTCGAGGGTCTCGCGTTCGAGCAGCGCCGCGGCGAGCTCGTCCAGGAGATCGCGGTTCGCCTCCAGGATCTCGCGGGCGCGGGCGTGGGCGGCGTCCAGCAGGTGCTTGACCTCCTCGTCCACCTGCCTGGCCGTGTACTCGGAGACCTCCCGCCGCTGCACCAGCTCGCGGCCCAGGAACACTTCCTGGTCTGAGTCGCCCACGGCCATGAGGCCGATCCGGTTCGACATGCCGAACCGCGTGACCATGCGCCGGGCCATGCCGGTGGCGCGCTCGATGTCGTTGCCCGCCCCGGTAGTGACCTTCTCGGGGCCGAAGGCCAGCTCCTCCGCGACGCGTCCGCCGAAGAGCATGGCGAGCTGGCCGGTCATCCAGTCCCGGGTGTACGAGTGCCGGTCCTCCTCCGGCAGCGCCGCGGTGAGCCCCATCGCGCGTCCCCGGGGCACGATCGTGACCTTGTGGACCGGGTCGAGGCCCGGGATCTTGACGCCGATGACGACGTGCCCGGCCTCGTGATAGGCCGTCAGCTTCCGCTCGGAGTCGGTCAGCACCATGCTGCGCCGCTCGGCGCCCAGCATCACCTTGTCCTTGGCCTGCTCGAAGTCGTCCATTCCGACCCGGTCGACCCCGCGGCGCGCGGCGAAGAGGGCCGCCTCGTTGCAGATGTTCGACAGGTCGGCGCCGCTCAGCCCCGGCGTGCCCCGCGCGATCAGCGAGAGCTCCACGTCCTCCTCCAGCGGCAGCTTCCCGGCGTGGACCCGCAGGATCCCCTCCCTGCCCTTCACGTCGGGCAGGTCCACCACCACCTGGCGGTCGAAGCGGCCGGGACGCAGGAGGGCCGGATCGAGCACGTCCGGGCGGTTGGTGGCGGCGAGCAGGATGACACCCTCGTTGGCCTCGAAGCCGTCCATCTCCACGAGCAGGGCGTTCAGCGTCTGCTCCCGCTCGTCGTGGCCGCCCCCGAGCCCGGCGCCCCGGTGACGCCCCACCGCGTCGATTTCGTCCACGAAGATGATGCACGGCGCGTGGGCCTTGCCCTGCTCGAAGAGGTCCCGCACCCGCGACGCCCCCACGCCCACGAACATCTCGACGAAGTCCGAGCCGGACATCTGGAAGAAGGGCCGCGCCGCCTCGCCGGCCACCGCGCGGGCCAGCAGCGTCTTGCCGGTGCCGGGAGGCCCGACCAGGAGAACCCCCTTGGGAAGGCGCCCTCCCAGCCGCGAGAACCGCGGCGGATCCTTGAGGAACTCGATTATCTCCTCCAGCTCCAGCTTGGCCTCCTCGGCGCCGGCGACATCGGCGAAGGTGACCTGGGGCGTGTCCGGGCTGATGAGCCTGGCGCGCGAGCGCCCGAACTGGAAGGCCCGGTTCCCCCCGGCCTGCATGGAGCGCAGAATCCAGAGCCAGAAGACGATGATGAGAAGCCAGGGGAGGAAGGTCCCGACGACCGGTAGCCACCCCGCCGGCTTTGGCCTGGCGTCGACCTCCACCTGCCGCTCCCGGAGCCGCTCGGCCAGGTCCGGCGCCGCCCCGGGGACGATGTTGGTGGCGAACTCGTTGACGTTGGCTTCCCCGACCTCGACCGTATTGCGGAATTCGCCCCTGACCTCCGATTCGCCGAAGAAGGTGACCTCGAGGATGTTGTCCCGCTCGAGCTGCCTGTAGAGCTCCGACGGGCTGATCCTGCCCTGGGAGCGCTCGCCGCCGCGCACGAACTGGAACGCCAGCATCGACATGAGAGCCAGCAGCAGCCAGAAGGAGGCCGTGCGCGAGACCCGCTTCAGCTTCTTCGGAGGTTCGCCCGGTTGGGGATTCTTCTCGGACATCGCAGTCTCTTCGCCTGTGTCGCCGTCTGGGCCCGGCCTCGTCAGAGCGAGCCGATATAGGGAAGGTGCCTAAAGTCCTCCCCGAAATCCAACCCGTATCCGACCAGAAACTCCTCCGGCGCCTCGAAACCGACCCAGCGGGCGTCCTTCCCGAGCCGGACCCGGCGCTTGTGCAGGAGCGTGCAGATCTCGAGGCTCGCGGGATTCCTCCCCAGCAAGGGGGGAATGACGCGGCGAAGCGTGTTCCCGCTGTCGATGATGTCCTCCACGAGGAGCACGTTGCGTCCGGCGACCGAGGTCCTCGGGTTGTACAGGAGCCTCACGTCGCCGCTGCTGGCGAGCCGCTTCCCGTAGCTGGCCGCAACCAGGAAGTCGACGTGCAGGGGAATGGAAATCTCCCGCACCAGGTCGGCGACGAAGATGAACGACCCCTTCAGCATGCCGAGGACCAGCACACAGTCCTCCGGGCCGTACGCGCCGGCGATCTCGCGGCCCAGCTCCGTGACGCGCCGGCGAATGTCGTCGGCCGTGTAGACGACGCGCCGCAGCCGGCGCCTTCCCCACCCGGGGCCGCTTTCCCCGGCGGTCATCGCGCTCTCTCCGCCGGGAGGAAGCGCACGGATCCGCGCGAGTGCGACACGGTGACGCCGCCCGCAAGGGTGACGCTCCTGCCGCTTCGGGACTCGCGCACGAAGCGCAGCAGGTCCGCGCTGGCGGCGCGACCCGGCCGGCCCCCCAGCCTCGCGGCGGCCCGGCGGAGCAGGGCGATCAGGACCGGATCCGGGAGGGCGGCCAGCGTCTCGCGACCGAAGGAGAAGCCGGATCCGGAACCCGGGGGCGCCGCCAGCGCCTCGATTCGCTCGTCGAGGAGCAGCTCGAGCGCGGCCGATTCCGCACGGCTGGTTTCGGCCAGGGAGACGAGCGCCCCCGCCGCCCCGGGGACCGCGGCCTCCAGCGAAGGAAGGATCTCGTGGCGGAGGCGGTTGCGCGTCCAGCGCGGGTCCCGGTTGGAGGGGTCCCGGCGGTGGGAAACGCCGTGCGCGGCCGCGTACGCCTCCAGCTCGCGGCGCCGGAAGGGGAGCAGCGGGCGCACGATCGAAGGAGACCGCCCCGGCAGGATCCCCGCCAGGCCGCGCGGTCCGCTCCCCCGCGCGATCCGGAATAGAACCGTCTCGGCCTGGTCGTCGGCCGTGTGCGCGGTCATGACCACCGTCCCGCGGCCCAGCTCCCGCGCCACGTCCGCGAAGAAGGCGTAGCGCAGCTCCCTTCCCTCCGCCTCGGTGCGCACCGGTGCGGGTGCGGCGCGCCCGTGGTAAGGCACGCCCCACTCCTCGCACACTCCGGCGAGCCACGCGGCGTCGGCACCGCTCTCCGCGCGCATGCGGTGGTCGACGTGGGCGGCGTGGAGGGGGAGAGGCGGGGTCCCGCCGCCGAAGCGCAGCAGGTGCAGCAGCGTCATCGAGTCGAGCCCGCCCGAGACGGCGACCACCGCCGAGGTCGCGCCGTCCAGCCGGCCGGAGCCCCGCAGGTGGGCGCGAAAGCGCGCGGCGAGGCCGGCGCTCATCGCCGCGCCGGGGGCGGGGGACGCCCGGCCACCTCCGTGAGCACGTCGGCCAGCAGATCGGGTCGGTCGGTCTGGATGCCGTCGACGCCCCACTCCAGCAGGCGGCGCATGTCGTCCGGCTCGTCCACGGTCCACACGTGCACCGGGATGTTCGCCCGGTGCGCCGCCCGCACGAAGGCCGGCGTCACCACCCTCCAGCGCCCCGACCGTTCCGGGACCTGGAACGCGTCGGCGGCCGGGACGTGCCAGCGTCCGATCCCGGGAACCCGGTGCAGCAGCCAGAACGACAGCACCTGTTCGCGGGACGCGCCCCACGGTCCCCCATACCCCCGGGCGCCGGCCCGGGTGCGCTCGAACTCCGCCCCGATGAGGACCCGGTGCTCGGCGCCGCGGGACCGTATCACCTCCACAAGCGGCCCCGCGGCCTCCGGCGCCTTGGGTTCCACCATGATGCGCATGCCGGGGAACTCGTCCAGCAGCTCCGAAAAGAGCGGGAGCCGGATTCCCCGGGCGCGCCAGGGAAAGCCGCCTTCCGCATCCCGGAAGCGGTACCCGGCGTCCAGTTCCCGGGCCCGCTCCCACCTGATCTCGCGGATCGGTCCGGCTCCGTCGGTGGTCCGGTCGACCGTCTCGTCGTGAAGGACGACGACCTTCCCGTCCGCGGTCAGCCGCACATCCGTCTCGAGCATGTCCGCGTCCCAGTCGTCGATCGCGCGCCGGAACGCGGCAAGTGTGTTCTCGGGGGCCAGGCCCGCACCGCCTCGGTGGGCCGCCAGAACGGGAGCCCCGCCGCAGAAGGGATGGCCCGGACGGGGCCTGCCGAACGCCACGGACCGGCGCGGACCTCAGCGACTCCCCTCCCCGGTCAGCTCCTCGACGATTCGGGCGGCTCCGTAGACGTCCTCCAGCGCCTCCAGGATTCCCCGAACGTCCACCGCCACCGAGCGATTCAGCTCCGGCATGTAGATGTAGTCACCGGGCAGGCTCTGGATGTTGCCGTCGAAGAGAAGCCCCACCACCTCCAGGTCGCGATTCACCACCGGGGAGCCCGAGTTCCCGCCGATGACGTCGCCGGTGCTTACGAAGTTGAGTGGCGTGGACAGGTCGAAATCGGGAGAGGGGTTCGTCCAGCGCGCCGGGAGCGCCCACTCCTCGGAGCCGGGGTTGGAGTAGTGGCGGTCGTAGAGGCCGTAGAAGGTCGTGTGGGCGGGGGCTACGGTGCCGTTGTACGGGAATCCCTTGACGACGCCGTCGGCGAGGCGGAGCGAGAAGGTGGCGTCGGGCGGGATCCGGGTCCCGTCGATCTCGAAGCGGGCGCGGCCGAGACGGGCTGCGATCGCCTCCTCCTCCGGACCCACCGAGGACATGACTCCCCGGAACGGCCGGAAGCGCCCCAGCAGGCCCTGGACGAAGGCGACGGCCGGATCCGGGGCCGAGTCCGGCGTTTCTCCCGCCACCGCGTCGACCGCGCTCGCGGAGTCGGCCATCGCCGAAGTCTCCATGAGCGCCGCGGCGGCCTCCGCGGCGCCGCGCCCGCCGAGGAGCTCGGCGACCGAGGGATCGTCCGCGCCGAAGGCGTCGACCAGATCCTGCATGCGGGCCCGCAGGAACGCCTCGTCGAGTTCGCGCGGCCGGTTCGCGATCCCCTTCAGCCCGTCGAGGATTTCCTCCAGCTCCTCCGCGGAGGCGCCCTGCTGCTGAGCGTTCCGGTACGGGAGGGCGGCGAGCGTGCGCAGAATCAGCGCCGACTCGTAGTTGGGATTGCCCAGCACCGCAAAGGCGCGGACTTCGGCCTCCACTTCGTATTTCCTCGCCTGCAGTTCGGCCATCCGGTCGAAGAGCGGCAGATGTTCGGCGGCAAGGGACGAGTCGGCCCGGAGCGACTCCCGGAAGTCGCGCTCGGCCGCCGCCCGGCGCGCGATGATGTAGGGGTCCCGGAGCCCGCCCAACATGCCCGTGTACGCCTTCTGGGCGTTGAGAAGGCTGAAGACCGAGTTTCGGATCTCGTCGACGCCGGACTCGTCCTCGCGGCCATCGAGGTATCCTTCGATAGCTTCGATCCGCGAACCGAGAAACGACAGCAGCGCGGGCATTTCCACGTCGCGGCGGTATTTCAGCTCCGCGACCGTCTGCAGTCGCGACGTGCTTCCCGGATTGCCGAGGATGAAGACCAGGTCCCCCGCCGCGGTCCCGGTCTCGCTCCAGCGGAAGTGGTCGTCCGTCGCGAGAGGCTCGCCGTCGTCGCCGTATAGCCGGAAGAAGGCGAAGTCCAGCGAGTAGCGGGGGTAGGTGAAGTTGTCGGGATCGCCGCCGAAGTAGCCGATCTGAAGCTCCGGGGCCATCACCAGCCTGGCGTGCGTGTAGCGCCGGAAGACGTAGGCCGAATACAGGCCGCCGTTGTAGAGCGAGACCACCTCGACCTCGATCCCGGCGTCCTCGCCGCCGCGCTCCTCCCGGATCCGCTCGCCCACCGCCTCGGTGAGGCTGTCGCGCAACGCGCTCCGGGCCTGGGCGTCGGCCGCCGCGTCGACCGCGTCGCGGATCTCGGCGGTGACGTCCAGGATGTCTACGAGCTGGTCGGCTTCGAAGTCCTCGACCGCGCGCTCCTCCGCGAGGGTGGCTGCGTAGAAGCCCTCGTCGAGGAGGTTCTCGTCGTCGGCGGCCACCTGGGTGACGAAGTCGCGGGCGCAGTGGTGGTTGGTGAGGACCAGGCCGCGGGGCGAGACCAGGGAGGCCGAGCACCCGGGGATCCTGAGTGCGCCCAGGCGGGCCCGCGCGTACCAGTCGTCGCCGGGCGAGAAGTCGTAGGTGGACTGCAGGTATTCGGTGGGGGGCGCGTCGAAGGTCCACATCTTGCCGTTGTCGAAGGCGCCGGCCCGCACGGTGTCGAAGGGGGCGGGGGGAGCGGGCGGGGCGTCCGGCGGCTCGGATTCGGCGGCCGGGGCGCCGGGCTCCTCGGCCGGGGCGGGCGCCGGCGCCGGAGCGGGGGCGGGCGTCGCGCAGGCCGCAAGGGCGGCGAGCAGGGGGAGGAGGGCCGGAGTCGGGTGCAGGCGCATCGGGCGGGTCCTTTTGCGGTTCGGCGAGGATGGCGTGGCTGGGAAGCCGTGCGAGGTGGTGGGAAAGGTCGAGTGGGCGCCGAACATCGGCAAGGGGGAGGCGGCGTCCCAAGGGCGGCGTCCGACGATGAGCCGAGCGCGTACGGGCGGAAGGGCCGAAGCCGCCCCGGTTGCACCCGGGCGCGGCCGGATCGAGTTTGTGCAATCATGTCGGAAGCCGCCGAGCCCGCAACCTGCCGAAGAGCCTCCCGGCGCGACGCGAACGGGGAACCGCAGCCGCGCGTGCTGGGCGCCCACGTCTCGGTGGCGGGCGGCGTGGACCGCGCGCCCGGCCGGGCCGAGGAGATCGGCGCGGCGGTCTTTCAGATCTTCACCAAGCAGCCGAACCGCTGGGCCGATCCCGTCGTTGCGGACGATCGCGTCGCCGCCTTTCGCTCCGAGACGGCCCGGGCCGGCGTGACCCGCACGGTCTCCCACGACTCCTACCTGATCAACTTGGCGAGCCCCCGCGCCGACCTCTGGCGCCGATCCGCCGACAGCTTCCGCCGGGAGCTGGAGCGGGCGGCGCTCCTGGGTCTGGACGCGGTCGTCACTCACCCCGGCAACGCCACCGACGGCGACCGGGCGAGCGGGATCTCGCGAAACGCAGCCGGGGTGGCGCAGGCGCTGGAGGCGGTGCCGGCCGGTCCGCGCGTGCTCCTGGAGCTGACATCGGGGTCCGGCACGTCGGTAGGAGGCACCTTCGAGGAACTAGCGAGCATCATCGCGCGGATCCCCGAACCGCACCGCGCCCGAGTGGGCGTCTGCTTCGACACCTGCCACGCCTGGGTCGCCGGGCTGGATCTGCGGAACGACTTCGACGGGGTGTGGATGCGCGCGGACGACACCTTCGGGGTTCGCCGGGTGGAGGTCTTCCACCTCAACGACGCGAAGGCTCCGTTCGGCTCGCACCTCGACCGGCACGAGCACATCGGCAAGGGGACGATCGGAATCGGGCCCTTTCGCCGCCTCATGAACGAGGACCGGTTCCGCGACGTGCCCAAGATCCTGGAGACGCCCAAAGGCGACGACGGAGTGACCGCGGATCGCGAGAATCTGGCGGTGCTGAGAGGGCTCAGGGGGGAGCTTGACTTGATCCTCCGGCCGGGCACATCATAGGTATGCATCATACAGAGTCACAATTTGAGGCACACGGGGAGGCGGAGTGTGAAACAGCTTACGGTTCGCGGTCTGGGGGACGAGCTGACTCGGGCGATTCGGCGGCTTGCCAACCGCGACGGGACGTCGCTCAACCGGGCGGCGGTCAAGCTGTTGCGCCGAGGGGCGGGGCTGGCGGGACCGGGACCGGACACGGTCGGGTCGTCGCTGGACCACCTCATCGGCACATGGAACGATGCGGAGGCCGGCGAGATCGAGAGTGCATTGCGGCATTTCGAGGGCGTTGACGAGGCATTGTGGGAATGAGGGCGCTGCTCGACTCGAACGCGTACTCGCAGCTGATGCTCGGGCGCGAGCAGGTGAGGCGGATCGTGCGCGGCGCCGAGGAGGTCCTTTTGTCGGCCGTCGTGCTCGGGGAGCTTCTGTATGGATTCCGGCACGGCTCGCGCTACGAACGCAACATCCGGGGGATGCGCGCTTTCCTGGACAATCCGTACGTCTCGCTCGTACCGGTCGGAGAAACCACCGCCGACCGGTACTCGAGGATCGCGGCGTCACTCCGCGCAAAGGGCCGTCCCATCCCTACGAACGATGTCTGGCTCGCAGCCCACGCCATGGAGACGGGGGCCGACCTGGTGTCGGCCGACCGGCACTTCGAGCATGTGGACGGGATTGCGTGGGTTCGGCTGACAACCGAGGCCTCGGCTACCGCCCTGGACGACGACCCGGAAGCCTGAACACTCCGAGACGGCGAAGCGGATCTCGCCGCTGTCGTGGACCCGGCAGCAGAGGAAAGCGCCGGTGCGCCTCCCGCGACAAGCATGTCGACCGTCCCCGGCAGGAAGCCGTGCCGAGTCGCGGTCGGCTATGAGGGCGGGAAGGTCTCCAGCTCATAGACGGCCACGTTCTGGATGCCCAGATCGTCGGTCACCGCGACCAGCACCCAGTCCGAACCGATCTGCTGGACTGAGAACGGTACCGGGAGGAACATCTCGGCGACCTAGGTACCGCCGTCGTTGAAGGCGACCCAATGGTGTTCGGTCTGTCTTGGCTGGCGGAAGTGCTTCACCCATATGCGGTCCGCCGCCACCATGATCGTGTTGTGGGACGGGAATCGGGCTGGCAACGCGGGCTCGTCCTGTTTCCACATGGCCTCAAAACGCTGGCGCCAGTCGGCAACCTGCCACTGCTCGTAAAGCTCGTAGAGGCGATTGCGTTCCAGGTCTATGTCCTCCTGCGTCACTTCAAGGTCCGGGCCTGCCCACCGGATCCGGCGAACCGTGGTGCCCGCCCAATCGACGAACTCGATCTCATGGCTGTCGCCCGTTCCGATCCATACCCCGTCGTCGGCGACGGCCAACGCTACGTCCCGCCCCCACGTCAACGGCAATTCGGAAGTCGGGTAGCCATCCCTGAAGTACAGGTGGCGGTCTGTTCCGGGAATCCCCGAACGGAAAACGGTGGCGCTCCCCTTGCCATCGACGTAGGCCATGTCCATGGCCCACCGGTGGGGGCCGGGCTCGGAGGGCATCTCGTCATCGCGGGCGTACAGCGTAAAGGCCATGCGGCCGGAAGGCGAACACTCGATCGTGCTGTAGGGCCTCCGGTCGCCCAGCCGAAGCCTGTAGTCTTCCACCAGCTCGCCATCGTTGTTCAGGATGGTGATCCGGCTGTGGCGGTCGTAGACGACGATCCGGTCGTCGCTGGAGCATGTCGGCAGCAGCTTGGGCATCTCGAACTCGACCGGCCCCTCCCCCCGGCGCCCCCTGGACCACAGGTGGGTACCGTCCGGCCCGAACCGCCGCACCTCGTGGTGACCCCCGGCCATCACGACGATACTGCCGTCCGGAAGCCGGATCGCGCCGCTCACGGCATGGAACGAATCGTAGAGCGAGTCCGCCCTCTGGGTGCCACCGCCGATGGAGAGTAGGGGACTGGCGCTCGCCCGGAACGTACGCACCTCCACTGGCTGTCCTCCAGCTGGATGGAGCGGCAGCGACAAGAATACCGCTAGGCCCCCCGATATGATGGAGGCGGCCCTCCTCCCCAATGTGCTTCCCCCTTCTACTTATGGAGTAGGATGGTAGCGGGCGGCCGGGCGAAATCGCCGGAAAGCGCCCTTTCCGGGCTCCTCACCATCGCGATGGGTGGGGGCATCCGAAGCTGAATCGTCGCTGGGCTGGAGGGATTTCGCAAGCGAGGCGGGATGACGGCGATGTGAGGCACTCCTGCAACGGACCCACCGGCCCGAAGGGGCGCCGAGAATCTCGGGGACCGAGGTGGAGGTGTCGGGGGACCGTCCCGGTTCGTCGACGATTTCTTCAGCCGCAGCAGGGAGGCGCGCAGCGTCGTCCGCGAGCTGCGGAAAGGGCTCCCGGGCGGGTCGAGTGCAACCGTGGCCATCGCCGCCGCCGCGCGGGCCTGCCGGGGGGCGACGTGACGGTTGCACGTCTCGGGGCTGCTGGGCCGACGTGGGGCGGCCCCAATACCTGCAAAGGTAAAAGTGTTCCGGCCAGTGCGAACATGCTCACGGTCAACACGAAGTGCGGGTACTGGAACAACCTGATAGGGGTGTGGCTGTTCCGCGTGATCGGGCACGAGCAGCAGCACGAGAACGGCGCGAACAAGTGCCTCACCGGAGGGCAACGCCGCGCGGAGCGCTCTCGCCTATATGGAGCATTTGACGGGGACCAGCCAGTGGACCGTGCAGCAGAAGTTCACGGCGGCGTTCGAGCACTTCGCCCGCGACGGGGTCCCTTTAAACAGGCGATGGAGACCAGGACCTCGACCCCCCTCTCCCCGGTGATCTGGGAGTGGCGGGACAAGGGCGCATGGACCTTGCAGGCGCTTCGGCCGGTCCGGCACAATGGGGAGGACGGCTGCTTGCCGAAACCCGAAAGGGAAAGAAGATTGAAACGATGATGATTCCGAGAATCACGCTCGCGACACTGGCCGTTCTGCCGGCGGTGCCTGCGGC
>JAPPNM010000159.1 GCA_028873825.1 Gemmatimonadota bacterium
GTTTTCCCCTCACAGGCACGTTTTGGTGGGCGTTGCGCGGCGTAGCTGTGGGTAAGTAGCCCGCCGCAGCGACCACCGGGAGTCTGGCGGAGGCGGGCTACTTATCCATAGCGGGCGATACGCGGCGATGTCCGTTTTTGGGGTTCCGCCGGGCGATGCTCTGGCGGACCTGACAGCGTCGACCGGGACGCTACACTGGGGCCGAGAGAGAACGATGCGGCGCCAGCCCCGTTTGCTGGTCGAGCAACAGCCGGCGCCGCACCCCCCGAGCCATGCAAGGCGCGGCCCGTAGGCGCAGTATCGTGCGCGATCGGGCGTGGGTCCACCCCGTTCTCATCGGTTCTTGCGATGACGAACACCGCCCGCCTGTTCACCTGTGCCGCGTGCCGTCGCCAGGTCGTTCTCTGCCGCCGCTGCGACCACGGCAACATCTACTGTTCGCGGGCCTGCAGCGGGCGGGCGCGGCGACGCTCCGTGCGACGGGCGGGACAGCGCTATCAGATGAGTCGCCGCGGCCGCCACAAGCATGCCGAGCGCCAGCGGCGCTACCGCGAACGCTGTCGGCATCCGGCGCCTGAGAGTCCGGTCTCGACGCACAAAGTGACGCATCACCCTTTGACCCCGGCCAGACGGCGGCGTCCTCATGCGGGCGAGCCGGCGAGGCGGTCCGCAACGCGGCCTTTCGGGCAACACCGCTCCGCCAGGGTGTTCCGCTGCACGCGCTGCGGACGGTTCTGCGGCCGCGCGGTCTATCCGGGCCTGCGCCCGCTTGCAAGGGAGTGACCATGGCCATCGACAAGAAGACCCGTGCCGAGATCCTGCGTCTTTACTGTGCCGAGATGTGGAAGGCCGGCACCATCGCACGCCAGCTCGGCATCCATCACAACACGGTCAGCCGGGTCGTCAGCCAGGCCGGGGTGCGCCGGGATCCGCCGACACGCAGACCCTCGAAGATCGATCCCTTCATGCCCTTCATCCGGCTCACCCTGGAGACCTGGCCCAGGCTGCCCGCCTCCCGGCTCTACCAGATGGCCGTCGAACGCGGCTACCGGGGAAGCCAGAGCCACTTCCGCGCCATGGTCGCGCCCGAGCGCCCCAGGCCTGTGGCCGAGGCCTATCTGCGCCTCGCCGTCCTGCCGGGCGAGCAGGCCCAGGTCGACTGGGGCCACTTCGGCACGGTCACGGTCGGACGCGCCAAACGCCCGCTGATGGCCTTCGTCATGGTCTTGAGCCACTCGCGGCAGATCTTCCTGCGCTTCTACCTCAATGGCGGCATGCACAACTTCCTGCGCGGCCACATCGAGGCCTTCGAAGCGTGGCAGGGGGTGTCCCGCGAGATCTGGTACGACAACCTGAAGAGCGTCGTGCTGGAGCGGCACGGCGACGCCATCCGCTTCAATCCCCTCTTCCTCGACTTCGCCGGGCACTACCACTTCCTGCCCAGGCCCGTCGCCGTCGCCCGGGGCAATGAGAAGGGACGCGTGGAACGGGCCATACGCTATGCCCGAGACAGCTTCTTCGCCGCCCGCACCTGGCGCTCCATCGACGACCTCAACGACCAGGCCCGCGCGTGGTGCTCAAGCGTCGCCGTCGAGCGTCCCTGGCCGAACGACCACTCCATCAGCGTCGGCGAGGCCTTCGAACGCGAACGCGGCTCTCTCCTCGCCTTGCCCGGCGACCGCTTCCCCGCCGACGAACGCCTCGAGGTGAGGATCGGCAAGACCCCCTACGCCAGGTTCGACCTCAATGACTATACCGTCCCCCATACCCATGTGCGGCGCACGCTGACCGTTGTCGCCACGCTGGAGGAGGTCCGCATCCTCGACGGCATGGACGTCGTCGCCACGCATCCGCGAAGCTTCGACAAGGCGGCGCGGGTCGAGAACCCCGAGCACATCGCCGCCCTCGTCGACCACAAGCGCCGCGCCCGTCACCTGACAGGGCAGAGCCGGCTCCTCCAGGCCGCGCCCAACAGCGAACGGCTGCTGGCCGAGACCGCCCGCCGCGGCGGGCCCATGGGGAGCACCGTCGCCGCCCTGCTGCGCCTCCTCGACGCCTACGGCGCCGCCGAACTCCAGGCCGCCATCGATGAAGCCCTGGAGCGCGGCGTCCCCCATCCCAACGCCGTGCGTCTCAGCCTCACCCGGCGCCGCGAGCAGCGCCACCAGCCGCCGCCTGTCCCCGTCGATCTGCCCGGCGATCCGAAAGTGCGCTCCATCGCCGTGCGCCACCACGATCTGGGCGGATACGACCGCCTGGCCAACGATCCCGAAGAGGAGCCCGACACATGACCGAGACCTTGAAGGAACGCGCCCGCACGCTCGGCCTGCACGGCCTCGTCGCCCACTGGGGCGAGGTCGCGGAACACGACTGGGTGGCGGCGCTCGTCGCCTGGGAAGAGGACGAGAGACGCAGCCGCAGCCTCAAGCGGCGCCTCTCCGATGCCCGCCTCGGCCAGTTCAAGCCGCTCGCCGACTTCGACTGGTCCTGGCCGCGGCGCTGCGACCGCATGGCCATCGAGGACCTCATGGGCCTCGACTTCCTCGAGGAAGCCGCCAACGTCGTCCTCGTCGGCCCCAACGGCGTCGGCAAGTCGACCATCGCCGCCAACATCGCCCACCGTGCCGTCCTCGAAGGCCACACATGCCGCTTCGCCACCGCCGCTCACATGCTCGGCGAACTCGCCGCCATCGACTCCGATACCCTGCTCCAGCGCAAGCTGCGCTTCTACGCCCGCCAGCATCTGCTCGTCATCGACGAGGTCGGATATCTCTCCTACTCCAACCGCCACGCCGACCTGCTGTTCCACATCGTCTCCAGCCGCAGCCGGCAGCACTCCACCATCATCACCACCAACCGGCCCTTCGCCGAGTGGAGCGAAGCCTTCCCCAACGCCGCCTGCCTCGTCGCCCTCGTCGACCGCCTCGTCCACAACGCCGAGATCGTCCCCATCGACGGCGACTCGTGGCGCCGCAAGGAGGCCGAGGAACGCCAAAGGGCGCGCAGCGCCGAGCGACAGCGGCGCAACGCGAAGGAACGCCGCCGCGCCGCAAAGACCGCCGCCTGAATGCACCCGCTGCGCAGGCGGGTCGAGGCCGAGGCCTTGAGGGGGTGTCCCCTCGACGCCGTCGCCCGTGCCCTCGGCTACCGCCAGGATCCCGACGAGGCCGCCCGCTGGAGGCGTCCGGGATCGGTGGTCACCATCAACCGCTTCATGTTCTACGACCACCTGACCGCAACGGCCGGTGCCGGCGCCGTCGACCTGGTCATCCATGTCCTGGGATGCTCCCGCAGGGACGCCCTCGACATCCTCGCCACCCTGTCGCACCGCCCGCCTCGCCCCGGCTGCCGCCGCCACGACCCCCGCTGGCCGGCGCTTCACCGCCACCTCGTCGGCCGCTGCGGCCTCGCCGACATCCTCGTCGACCTGTGCCGCGCCCTCGACCTGATCCATGCCGACCCCTCGGGCAACCCCGTGTTCGTCACCCGCAACGCCGGCGGCGAAGCCGTCGGCATCGAGATCCCCGGGCCCATGACGGAACCGGCCACCGCCGGAGGCTTCTGGATGTCATGGGAACCCGAGTGGCCGGTCCGCGTCATCCTC
>JAPPNM010000088.1 GCA_028873825.1 Gemmatimonadota bacterium
GCCGGGGGACCAGCCGACGCCGCCGTATCCGGGGGCGGGCTCGCCGACGGTGCCGCTCGCGGGCGGATCGCAGGGGGCGCCGGTCAGCACCTCGCAGATCAGGCGTTCGAGACCCTGTTCGGACGTGTCCGTGGTCATGTCACCGGGCAAATGGGATCGGCACCTCGACGGCTTGGCCCGGACGAACCGCCTCGATGGCCTTGGCGGTCTCCTCGGTGCGGAGGCGAATCTGGTTCCAATCCGTGGACAGCAGCACGACGAGCCCGATTCGCCACCGGGTCAGATTCTGTTGGTGGGGCAGGCTCTGGTCGGTCGTCACCAAGACCTCGTATCCTTCCCGCTCGGCAAGATCGAGCAACTCGCCGTTGCCCTTCCCGGACCACCCCTTCTCCGCCAGCGTGTCCACGGAGTGGCCCGGCAGGCGTCTACGCAACGGCGCGGGCGTACCTTGATCGAACAGCAGCTTCAACGGGCCAACGCCGTTCTCAGCGTGTTCGCCTCGTGTTCGAGCACCGCCCTGACCTGCCGTTCCTCGACCCCCGGAAACCACTCGACGAACTCTTCGACGGTGGCTCCGCTGGCCAGATTCTCGTAGAGCGCGAAGAGGGGAATCCGCGTGCCCGAAAAAACCCAGGCTCCGCTCACCTTGCCCGGCGTCCGCTCTACGGCCGGGCACTCGTTCCAATCCGTCATGGTACGGCCTCCTTCATCATGTCGCTTTCGGTCGAATGTGGGTTCGATTCGGTGGGGATGGTGCCGGCCCGGTCGCGGTCGGCCGCGAGCAGGGCCGTCTCGGGTAGCTTGGCCGCCGCCTCGCGCACGTCGAGCTTGCCGGTCACGACATCGGCGATCAGGCGGGTGCGGTACTCTCGGAGCAAGGCGATCTGGCGCGCGACCGTCGTTCGGCGCGCTGACAGGCGGCGCTCCGCCGCTGCGAGGAAGCGGGCTATGGCCGTCTGCTCGGTCAGTGGTGGCAGTGGGACAGCCAAGTACTTGAGGCCGCTGGAGTAAATGTGCATCACCGTAATGCCTCGCCCCATACGAGCCTTCTGGGAAGCTGCTCGTCGGCAATCGGTGCTCCAACCCATGAACTCGGCGTCAACGCCGATGGTGGGCCGAAAGACGATCACGTCGCCGCCGCAAACCGTCGATCCCCTAATGAGATTGACCGCCGATTTCCCGATTTCCTCCAAGGTCTCGCCCGACCCGGCGAACAGAACGTCACCGTAGCGAACGGGCGTGTATGCCCCTGCTCGGTGAGTGGCGACGCAAGCCTTGCTCTCGGTGATTCGGAACTGGTGTCTCGTATAGAGATCGCCGTAGCGGACGCAAGGCACCCCCTGCGCGGTTACGTCAGCCTTGGTTCCTCCGCTTCCCTTGAAGAACCGTCCAAACGTCCCTAGCGATCGCACCTCCCAATGCTCCGGCACCTCCCCCAGCCACTCCACCCCGGAGTCCTTGTAGGCCGGATAGGGCTGGCCGGTTCGGACATCGATCCGGCCCGTGACGGCCTCGTGGATGGTCGTCCGCCTCTCCTCCTCCAGAAGCTCGATCAGCCGCTCCTTCGCACGGATGTACCGCCGGATCCGATGGTCGGCGTCGTCCAGGAAGCGGGTGATGGCAGTTTGCTCCCGAGCCGGTGGAAGCGGAAGGCGGGAGCGAGCTAGCTTCGCGTAGTCGATGTTCTGTCCTTGGCGAATACCAGTGACGAAGAGCGACAGGTTCTCGACATACGGAGCCGACTTGAACAAGTGTGAGAGATATCCATGATCTTCGGGATGCACGGGGAAGAGCACCGTGTAGGCTGGACTGATGATACCTTGCTCGCGTGCGAATTCGATCCCGCCCTGAAACGACCGAAGGCTGATTACGAAGTCGCCAACCCGCACCAGCTTCAGCAGGTGTAGGTCCTTCAACGCGAGAACCGTGCGGTTCTCGTACTGCTCCTTCCGCACGACGCCCTTCGTCTGAGTCGCGGCTAGCAGAGGTTCATCCGGGAACCCCTTCTCAGTACGCTGCTTCAACAGAGTCTTGGTTCGCCGCAGTTCCCAATGCTCCGGCACATCGCCCAGCCACTCCACACCGGAGTCCTTGTAGGCCGGATAGGATTGCAGCGCGGTCATGGTCGGCAGGCCTACGGCCTCAAGACGGGAAGGCTGCGCCACGCCGACCGGCGACCGGAGCCAAGCCTCGGTCGCCCGTCGGCGCTTCGCGGCTATCGAACAGTTCCGCCAGAAACGGATCCGTCGGCCGCCGGTCCTCGAACCAACGCACCAGTTCCTCTTGGGACATGTCCCGGATCTCTGCGCTGATGCGGTCACGGGTACGGCGCGTCCACTTCACGCAGTCGAACGCCTTCTCTCCTGCCTCAGTCTTCATTCTCAAGCTCCTTCGGGCTCCGGATCTCCACCGGAAGATACCCCATCCGGCGGTTCACGTCGGCGTATTGCCGGATCCGACTCAGGTTTACCATGTGGCGGAAGTTCCAGCTCGCCAGCACGTCCACCCCGGACACGGTCGCGGCGGCGATGTGCTGGGCATCGGCGCGCATTCCCTTGCCGAGCGCTCCGCTCTCGACGTAGCGGTCCGCGAGTTCCCTGATCTCGCCCGTGATGGCGACCACCTCCACGTTGTCGGCCCCCACGGCCCGGAGCACATCCCGGACCGCTTGGGGCGCACGTTCCAGTTCCTGAAGCGTAACCGCCGACAAGACCAGGGTCACCTCGCCCCGCGCACACCGCTCCATCAGCCTCCGGGACGACTCCCGGAACTCGTCGTCCTCGCAGCCGCCGATCACGGATGTGTCGGCGTAGACGCGCATCTTCGGGTAGACGGGAACCGGCTCACGCCCCGGCAATCCCTCCAGCAGTCCCTCCGCCTCGCGCTCGACGGCCGCGATCTCGGCCCGGATCTCATCAAGCGTCCGCATCGGCTCGGGCTTGTGGAAGTAACGATTGAAGCTGATCTCGTAGCCGGTCTTCACGCTCTTCGCGACGTACCAGGCGTCCCCGGCGTAGGGGAGCACCTCGCGCCGCAGGAACCCCTCGATCCCGTTCGCTTCCTTCAGAGGGATCTGCTCGGTGTCCCTGAGCGCCGTGTCCGGTTCGTATTCGACTACGCGAGTCTTCGGGCCATCGCGCGACTGGAACAGCCCCCGGATCGGGTCGGGCGCGGCACCTCGCCGCTGGACCTTCTTGACCACCGGATCGCCCTCCTCGTCCCGCTCGGCCAGCGCGGTCTGCAACAACTTCCTGCGCTTGGCGGTGAGCTTGACGCGGCGACCGGACATGTCGGCCTTGAGCATGTCGAGAAAGGCGTTGAAGTCGAAGTGAGGCCCCCGGCCGAGCGTTTCGGCCACCCGCTCGACGGCATCCGCGAGTGGCTCCTCCCCGGCACCGCTGCACGTCTCGGAGAACGCGGCGCGTCGCTCGGGCGACAGGTCCACCTTCAGCCGGAGCGGTCGCTCGACCGTCACCTTCCAATACCCGAACTCCTCGTTGTCGAAGATCCTGCTCTCCTCCGACTGCTCGAAGTCGAGGAACCCCCGGCAGATCCGCTCGATGTTGTCTGGACCGAGTTCGCAGTTCTTCTGCCCCAGGTTCTTCCTGAGCGGACGGAACCACTTGGTTGCGTCGATCAACTGAACCTTGCCCCGCCGGTGCTCGGGCTTCCGGTTCGTGAGCACCCAGACGTAGGTGGCGATTCCCGTGTTGTAGAACATGTTGAGCGGCAGGGCGACGATGGCCTCCAGCCAGTCGCTCTCGATGATCCACCGCCGGATGTTGCTCTCGCCTTGGCCAGCCGAGCCGGTGAACAGCGAACTGCCGTTGTGGACCTCGGCGATCCGGCTGCCGAGCGGCGTGTCCCGCTTCATCTTCGAGAGCTTGTTGGCCAGAAAGAGCATCTGGCCGTCGCTGGATCGGGTGACCAGCGAGTATTCGGGATCGCCCGCGTGCTCGATCACGAAGCGCGGATCACGCATGTCCTTCTTGCCGCCCATCCGTTCGAGGTCCGTCTTCCAACTCTTGCCGTACGGCGGGTTAGAGAGCATGAAGTCGAACTCCCGCGTCGGAAACGCATCGTTCGAAAGCGTCGAGTACTCCGGGCCGCCCACGATGTTGTCGGCGGCCTCGCCCTCGCCCTTGAGTAGCAGGTCGGCCTTGCAGATCGCGTAGGTCTCGGCGTTGATCTCCTGACCCCAGAGGTGTGTGGACACCTGCTTCCCCCGCTCCTCCGCGAACCCATGCAGCACGTCCTCCGCCACGGTCAGCATCCCGCCGGTCCCGCACGCACCGTCGTAGAGCATGTAGGTGCCGGACTCGATCCGGTCGGCGATCGGCTCGAACACGAGCCTTGCCATAAGCGTCACGGCGTCGCGCGGGGTGAAGTGCTCGCCCGCCTCCTCGTTGTTCTCCTCGTTGAAGCGCCGGATCAGTTCCTCGAAGACCGTGCCCATGCCGTGGTTGTCGAGGCCGGCGTGACGGACCGTGCCATCGGTCTCCATCACCGGATCGGGACTGAGGTTGATCTCAGGCGATGTCAGCTTCTCGATCAGCGAACCCAAGGCATCCGCCCGGTCGAGGCGCGGGATCTGGTTGCGGAACTCGAAGTTGCGGAGGATGTCCTGGACGTTGGAAGAGAACCCGTCCAGATAGTCCGCGAAGTCGGCCCGGAGCTGCTGCCGTCCGGCCCGCGCCCGGAGGTCGCGGAGCGTGAACTGCGAGGTGTTGTGAAAGGCCTGTCCAGCCGCTTGCCGGAGCGCGGCGTCCTGGTTCGCGACTCCGGCGGCGTCCAGCGTGGCCTTCATGTCGAGGACGGCCCGCTTGGAGGGCTCCAGCACCGCGTCCAGCCGCCGGAGCACCGTCATCGGCAGGATCACGTCGCGGTACTTGCCGCGCACGTAGACATCCCGGAGCACGTCGTCCGCGATGCCCCAGATGTAGTTGGCGATCCAGTTCAGGTTGGGTGCGGTCATGTCGAGGAATCGTTAGTGGCTTTCAGGAAGGGCTTCCGCCTAGGTCGCCGAGGAAACCCCGTTACGATAACGTACCGACCACGGAGGGGCCTTGGTAGCGGGCTGCGGGAGCGACGTTTGTCACGAGAGGGAGAACCGGTCGCGCGGTGTTGCCGACGGTTCGTCGTTGAGACACGGCCAACGACATCCCACTCCTTCAAGGCTGATCCTCGGGCGCGAATCCCGTTCTAGCTCCATAGTGTGTTGTCCTCATCGGGCGCTCTTCGCATCTTTCACATCCGGTTCCTCCTACCCTCTGAAGGATGCCCTTAAAGCACCGGTCACCGACATGCTAGAGTTCCAGCCACCGCGGGTCCTAAGTCTCCGCCAGCAATGGTGTGTCGGGGAACAGGTGGGATCCGGCGGCTTTGGCCGCGTCCACGTGATTGAGTCGGAGGGCGTGGCCCCCCATGTAGCCAAGTTCATCCCGAAGGACCCAGGCGCTGATCGGGAGCTTCTGTTTCCACGATTCCCAGGTATCCGGAATGTCGTACCCGTTGCCGATACCGGAGAGTGGGAAGCCTACTGGATCATCGTCATGCCGAAGGCCGAAATGTCCTTGGCTGACCTCCTATCCAATGCCGGAGGCCCCCTGCCCGAGGACCAAGCGACGCCCATCCTTCTCGACATGGCCGAGGCATTGGCATCCATGAAGGACCACGTCGTGCATCGTGACGTCAAGCCAGCCAACATCCTCTTCCTGGACGGTCGCTGGCGTTTGGCGGACTTCGGTATTTCCCGCTACGCCGAGGCAACCACCGCCAAGAATACACGGAAGTTCGCTTGGACCCCTCCGTACGCGGCACCGGAACGGTGGAGAGAGGAAAGGGCGACTAGCGCGACCGATGTCTACGCGTTTGGCTGTGTAGCATACCATCTCTTGGCGGGCCACCCTCCATTCGGCGGGCCGGAGTCCCATGACTATCGGAGGCAACACTTGGACGACGCGCCTGCACCGATCCCGAACGTCGCCCCCGAAATGGCTTCTCTCGTAGACGAGTGCCTCACGAAAGCACCGTGGGCACGACCGGATCCCGAGAGCATACTGTCCAGACTGAAGCGGGTTGGCGGCTCGCAAACTGAAGGCGCACGCAGACTTCAGGAAGCCAATTCCCAAGTAGTTCGGCAGCAGGTGGAACGAGCCAGCATCGAATCGGCAGCCCAGTCCGAGCGAGAGCGCAAGGGCGGGCTGAGGGAAGCCGCTGAGAAGTCGCTTATGCGGATTGTGACGATGCTCCACGACCAGATTCGGAGTCTGGCGTCGGCGAGCGTTGCCGACAGGCCAAGTACGAACGGGTGGCGGGCCAGTTTGGGTAGGGCAGCCCTCAGCGTCGCGGCTTTTTCTCAAGCGGACGAGGTGTTCGCGCCTCTCGGCGATGTCAAGTGGGAGATTCTCGCATCCTCGACCATCGCCTTACGCACTCCCAGTGATCGAGATGGGTATGAAGGGATGGCTCATTCTCTTTGGTATTTCCGACAGAGCGAAAATGACCCCTATCGGTGGTACGAGTTGGCGTTCAAGGTCAACGCACTGTATCGCTACCGAAGTACCGTCAACCCATTTTCCCTGCCTCCGGGTAATGGTGATGCGGAGTTCGCGCTTTCTCCGGGCATGCACAGGATTGACGTGGCAAGGCACCCAAGTCCAGTCGACCAGGGAGCGGAGGAGAACTTCGTTGAGGAGTGGATTAGCCGACTTGCAGACGCCGTTGCCGGGGCCTGAAGACAGAGGGAACCGCGACGTGTCCCTGTCTGCCTCCCCGGTGCGGTGGGGTCGTCCTACATGCCGGGAGGATCGGTTGCGATGCCCGGCGTTTCCCGCCAAATGACGGCGATTCTCCCGCTATCGGCCCACGGTGCAGTCAGAAATGAGTCAACAGCAGGAGTGGCGGATCATGCAGTCCTGATTGAACTTACGTGACCTCCTGCCGTGATTTGAGCCTCGGGTGATCCGCATACCCCCTCGATCTCGTCAACTGTACCATACATTATGTAAGCCAGACCTTACTTTCCCCGGCTCCTGCCGTTGGCGGCGCCCCGATGGAACACAGGGAGCATGCGCATTGGAAGCTCCAGCTCCGGCACCTCAGCCGATGCCGCGGGCTCGCACCGAACGACCTTATTCGGTGTTCCCGTTTCCGTGCCTGGGCGAGATCGTAGGTGGCCTGCCTGCGCACACGCGAGAGGGTGTGACGGGCGACGTCGAACACCCTTGCCGCCTCGGTCACGTTCGGCCAGCCGCCGGGGTGCATCAGGCTGCGATCCCGCGCTCGGGGTCGGGGGGTCCGCTACCGTACTGCCGTTGCTCGCTCATTCGTCCACCCCAGTTCCCAGTTGCGGCCGTCGCGCATAGCGATTGATCCACCGGACTAGGGCAGCGCGCCGGGTGCGGGTGCCGTGAAGCGCCCGGGCCATCTCGTAGAGGGACACGCCGCCGTCTGTGCGGAGGCGGTAGAAGCCTGGGGCGGAGATGGCCCCGAAAAGATGACGCATGGTGTCGAGGTCAGCATCCAAGGGGTCGGTGGATCGGAAGAGCTGGGCGAGGTATGGGCCGGTGGGTCGGTTGAGAACGCCCGCGAGGTGGACGCGGCAGAGATCGTCGAGGTAGCCATCGGCGGCGGATGGGCCGCCGGGTGGTAGGATGCGGAGCCGGGCGCGAGGATAGTCCCACCAGGCGAGCGGCAAAGGATCGAGGAGGGTAGTGCGTTCCGGGGTGGTGGAGTGAACGGTGGTAGGCTTGCCCGGGCCACCGATCATGGAGCCGTGTGGCCCGAGGCCTTCGGCGACGGGATCCCCGCCCCGGAGGATGCAGTCGTCGTAGCGGTCGCGCTCGTACCGTGCGATGAGCTCCTCGTCGCTGGGAACGCGGTGCGGGTGGGAAATGGGAGGGTCGTAGTAGTAGGTGCGAACCAGGTCGTAGTTGATCATCGTGGAATTCCCGGGCGGGTCAGCGAGTGGGCTCGAAAGCGGGTCCGCGTTGGAGACCAGGAGGCGGTCGGTGGTGGGATTCGCGTTGGATGAGCTGATGGATGATGGCGGGAGCGTCGCGCTCCAGTTGCGGATCGGCTGGATCAACGAGGGGTTCGAGGGAGCGTCCGGATGCGGCGTGGTCGTCGAAGGCTACAAGGATTCGGCGAAGGTGCTCGGGGTTGGCTGCGTCGAGCGCGGTGCGAAGGGCGGCCGGGTCGCGGCGCTGGGCGAAGGCGAGGTCGTAAAGGTCCTGGGAAATGATCGTGTGTTCCTGGGCCATGCGGTAGAGGAGCTTCTTGCTGAGGATTTCGGCGGTGGTCTCGAATGGGACGGCGGTGCCGCGAGGGGTGTCGGAGGAGCGCGGGTCGGCACCGTAAAGGCCGCGAGCGCAAGCGATGCTGACGTGTCCGTCGCGGCCGTGGAAGGAGATCGACGTGGCGACGCGGTCGATGTTGACGCGCGTCATGGGATGGGTGGTCCACAGATCGAGGAGGAAGCGGCCGCCGGTGGCCTGGTGAAAGCGGCGGTAGGGTTCCTCGTCGACGAAGAAGTCCACGTAAACGCTGTGGCGGTGCGCCCAGCGGGCGGCCAGAGCGGTGCCGCCGCCGAAGCGAAGGTGCTCCTCGCCGCCGAAGGCCTTGGCGAGAGGGCGGCGGACGGCGTGAAAGAGTTCCCGGGGGCCTCGGGGAAGATCGAGCTCGGCCATCGGTCAGACGGAAATCCGTTCGACGATGTTGCGGATGACCTTCTTTGCGCGCCGGTCGTAGCCGCGCTTCTCGCGGACCAGAAGGTGCGAAACGAGCCGTGGTCGCGGAGGTCCTGGAGGCGGAGGTTGGTGACGGCTCCGACGAGCACGTCGAAGAAGCGCCGGAGCGCCGCGAGGGCGAGGCGTTGGTTCGAGACGGCGGGGGCCAGCTCGTCGATGAAGCGGGCGGCGATCCCAGGGGTGATGTTGGCCAGGTCTACGGTGTAGTGGTGGTCGCACCAGGTCAGGAAACGGTGGACCCAGCGGGTGTGGGAAAGCCGGGTGTGAGGGTTGCCGAGCCGGGCGGAGACGGGCACGGGAAGGTTCGTCATGCCCCTACGATAGTCCTTTTTGTCGAAGGGGCATAGGCGCCGCCGCCGGTCGGTCGGGAGGGGACCGAAGGTGGAGAGGAGGGACCGACGCACTGCACGCGCGACATACGCAGGACGGCGCCACGCCACGTAGGACAGACATGACAACCGGAGTTGTCACTATGTAAGGTGAAGTGTACATCTCTTCGCCCCTTTGCCACGCTCGGTTCACGGCTCGTCCCGCATGCCCGCCTCGTTCGATAAGGGCGACACGGTGTCACCCTTCGTTTCGGGAACTTCGCGGACGCCTGCCGCGAGCGATCCTGCCACCTCCTCGCCTGTCTTCCCTTCCGTGCCCAATATCGCGCCCGGGCCGCGCCAACCATGAAGATCCGTCGCTGGTATCGCATCGTGTCCGGTGGGGCTACCCTTCCTCTGGGACAGCAATGAGGATGAGTTGTTCGTCAGGCGGGGCCATCCGGTCCTTTGGGCAAGTCGAACTGAACTGAACCCACTACGCCGCAAGGAGCCAAGGGAGACGACCGGTGCAAATGCCGACAATCGTGGCGAGAGGCGCCGGGGCCGTGCTGTCGGCGGCGCTGCTGACGGCGTGTGCGGGGGATCCGAGCGCCGGGGACCGAAGCGCCGGCGACGTCGGAGCGGTGCCGCTGGGCGAGGCGGATGCCGCGTGGGACGAAGGGTTCTCGGTGCTCTCCGCCGTGCGCGAGCTGCCCGGAGGCCGGGTCTTGGTGGCCGATCCGCTCAGCCAGATCGTCGTTGCGCTGGACTTGGACGCGGGTGTGGCCGACACGATCGGGGGGGTGGGCTCGGGTCCCGCCGAGTACCGCCAACCCGATGCGGTCTGGCCGCTGCCGGAAGGCCGGACGCTGCTGGTTGACTTGGGCAACGGACGCCTAACGGTGCTGAGCCCGGACTTGGAGTTCGGCGACACCCGCCTCTTCGCCACGGTCGATCCCAGAGAGGGCACGGTGCTTAGGGCCATCCCGCACGCAGTGGACGGGGCAGGCCGCGTCTACTTCGGGGGACTTCGGGGATCTGCGGCCAGTCCCGATTCGATGACCATCCTCCGACTGGACTTGGACACCGACGCGGTCGACTCGGTTGGGGCGTTCAAGCGGGCCGCCATCACGATGGAATTCAGCGGCCGGGGCGTCAGGACGCGTCCGGTTCCGCTTTCGCCGGTCGATGCGTGGGGCGTTGCCGCGGACGGCAGGGTCGTCGTGGCGCGGGCCGGGGACTACAGCGTGGAGTGGATCGCCACGGACGGGACGGTCACGAGCGGAGCGCCTGTGCCCTACGCGCGACGGCGGATAGGGCGGGCCGAAAAGATGGCGTGGCGCGATTCGCAGGCCGAGACCGGAGGCGGACTCACCGTGAGGCAGGAGCGTGTGAACGGCGAAATGCGGACGACGGTGCTACGCCCCGGATCCCGTGAAGACGAGGCCGAACTGGACAGCTACGAGTGGCCCGCTTTTCTGCCGCCCTTCTCAGACCGCCCGATCCTGGTGGACGGCACGGGCCGCGCATGGGTCCGCCGCCACCGCGAAGCGGACGGGACCCTGCGGTACGACCTCTTCGACGGCACCGGCGCGGTCGTGCTCAAGGTCGAACTGGACTCGCAAAGGCGAGTGGTCGGGTTCGGCGACGGGACGCTGTACGCAGTGCGGACGGACGGACAGGGACTACAGTGCTTGGAGCGCTACGTGCTTCCTTGACGTCCTCTGGGCCAAAACGCTCGGGGCGGAACCGGGCGACGCGGGAGGGAGTGCCTCCGTCGCGCCGGAGAGGTGTTTGCGAGGACGTCCCAGGGCTGGCTTGAGCCACGCTAGGCTAGGCTAGGCTACGGTGGCTCAGCCGTCTTCGCGCCCCCGCGTGCGGGCGATGTCGTAGGACGACTGCATCCGCATCAGCGTGTCCATCCTGACCCCGAAGGCCTTCTCGATGCGCAGCGCCATCATCCCGGACAGGCCCGACCGGCCACTAAGAAAGGTGGAGAGCGCCGGCCGAGACACGCCGAGTACCTTGGCAGCGGTGGCTACGGTCAGACCCTGCGGCTCGATCACCTCGGTCCTCACGAACGCACCGGGTGTGGAGGATTCAGCATGCGCATGTCGTGCTCCGGTCTAATGTTCGTGGCAAGATTGATCCTCCTCTGCTATTCGTCCGGTTCCTCGAACCCGACCTCCCGCAGCCGGACCTCGCGCTCCTCCCGCTCGCGGTCGATCCCTTCCCGACAACCCTCCGAAGCAAAGGAGCGCCACGCAGCGCCCAGGAGGCCGGTGAAGTCCTCCAGATCGCCCTCGATCTCCCGCTCTCCGGGTGACTCGTATGCGAAGGAGAATCCGCGGTCCGGTGAAAGGCCTCCGGCGATGTCGATGTCGACGGTGAGCGTCCTGCCTGCGTGGTGCCACTCCAGGAGAACGCCGCCGGAGGACTGCGGGCCGACGTCGGGGCGGGAGAAGCCGATGTCGGACATGATCGCCGCAATGGCGACCGCCGCCTCCACGACGCTCTTCGGCACGGGACCGGCGCCGTACGAATCCCGGTCGTCGGGAAGCTCGGCAAAGCCCCTGATCCGGTGCTCGACGTCCGCAAGCCACGAGTCTTCTTGGACAGGGGCGGCGGGTCGGATGGATTGCGGCGCCGTCGACGGCGTCCCGGACTCCCGACGCCCGAAGACCGAACGCGGGCGCCTCGACGGTGGGCAGGTGGTGTCGGGCATGCAGGGAATCTAGCCGCTATCCCGGTGCGTGTCTCGGCACTTATCTCGGACAGATTCCCGGCGGGGAGTACGCCCGCTCCCCGCCCTCGAGAAGATCGTCAGGAAGGCGCACCGTTTGTGGCGCAGCCATCGCCGGGACGTTCGGATCGAAGCCGTGACCCGACTGGTGGACGAGCATACCCCCCTCAAAGTCGTCAACTGTACCATACATTAAGTAAACCAAACCTTACTTTCCCCGACTTCTGCCGTCGTCGGCGCCCCGATGGAGCACATGGAGCATGCGCATTGGGGGCTGCGGGCTCCGGCATCTCAGCCAGATGCCGCCGGACGCGGCCCGTACCGAACGACCTTTATTCGGTGTTCCCGTTTCCGTGCCTGGGCGAGATCGTAGGTGGCCTGCCTGCGCAGCCAGAACTCCGCGTTGGACCACCCCGCCTTTTCCAGGCGAATCGCCATCTCCGGAGAGATGGCTGCACGGCCGTTCAGAACACGCGAGAGGGTGTGACGGGCGACATCGAGCACCCTTGCCGCCTCGGTCACGTTCAGGCCGAGCGGCACCAGGCAATTCTCCCTGATGCTGCGGCCGGGGTGCGGGGGACTCTCCATGGCCATGGTGTCTCTCTCCTGCTGAAAGCTAGTGGTAGTCGACCAGGTCGACATCGTAGACATCGCGTTCGTCGAAGCGGAAAAGGATCCGCCAGTTGCCGGAAATCGAAATGCTCCAGAGCGGCTTCAGATCGCCCTTTAGGGGATGAAGCCGGTATCCGGGCAGGTCGAGGTCCGATGGTTTGCGGGCGTCGTCGAGGTCCGCGAGAGCAATCGCGAGGCGGCCGGCCTGATCGGCGCGCACTCGGCTACGGTCATTTCGCTCGTACAGGCGCTTGAGACCCCGGTGACGGAAGCTGCGTATCATTGAGGAGTGTACCGCATACCGGTACGCGTGTCAATCGCTGCCACCCCGCTCGCCGCCGAACCCGAAGCGCGTTCGCTGGACGACCGGGACTATGCGGCGGTCTGCTTCGAGTGACCCGGAGCCTCTGATGCCGAAAGACACGGAGCGGAACACCGAGCCAGTCCGGACCATTCGCCACACCGAGAGTGGCCATTCGGTCGATCGCGCGGAGCTGCTTCGCAGTGAGCGGGTTCGCAAGGTCATTTCCGAGGTCGCGGACAAGCTGAAGGTCACCCGGGCGGTGGAATCCCGGCGCACGACCTCGGAATCCACTTCGTAAAACGAATACAGATACAGCATCCGGCTCCATCTGGCCACAGCGGCAACGCTATCTGGGAATCCACGTGCCCACCGCTGCGCGGCCTACCATGGACCGTCTGATCGTCACCCGTCCATCCCCATAACCGGCCTTGATCGTCTCTTGAACGCCCCTCCGAGCGAGCGCTGCACGCGCGACATACGCAGGACGGCACAACGCCACATATGACAAACATGACAACCGGAGTTGTCATTATGTAAGGTGAAGTGTACATCTCGTCGCTCCTTCGCCAGGTTCGGTTCACGGCTCGTCCCGCACGGCCGCCTCGTTCGATAAGGGTGACACCGTGTCACCCTTTGCTTCGGGAACCCCGTGGACGCCTGCCGCGACGAGCGGATCGACGGGGCAGGCGCCGATCCCACCGCCGTGGACCCGGCATATGACGCCACCGAGAGCCGAGATCCCACGCGGCTACTCCGTGGTTCGGGTCAGCGTGGACGACCATCACGGCCGGACCGTGCCGGTCGGGTCGTCGCTTGGGACGCCACCGAGGCGTGGCACAGGCGGCGGTGGCTGGCGCGCGACGAGAAGGTAGGCGGCGCGGACGCCCACACGGCGCGGACGCCGATGCGGTGTCACCGGGGGATCCGGGTGTCGTCCCCGGACGGCGCCACCCGCCAAAGGAAGACGAGATGTCGGGACCCGTTCAGAAGCCGGGGGAGGAGCATGGCAGTCTCGCCATCCGGCCCTTCCTTGACGTGCACGGTAATGTTCACTACGATGTATACGGATTTGTCCATTCTGACTCCTACAGAGGATCGAAAGATGTCCGAACCCAGTAGACGGCCCCTACGGCTCATGCGGGACGACCTAGTCTCTCGAGGCATGAGATCAGGCAGCTTTTCCAGATACCGGAAGCTGATAGGGCTGACCACTACCTGGAGACGTGGCTTCGTCCGGCGAGCGACCGAGCGACGCTCGCAACCCGCCTGATTCCGAAGCTGCTGAAGCAACGCGAACGCCTTGATCGGTGGCGTGAAAGCCTCGGCGAGCTTCGCGTCCGTGACCGTGCCAAGGCACCTTCGCTTTCCGCAATACCGGCTCGCAAGCGCATTCGGCGGCCGGGTGTTGGCACCACCGTCACCTCAAGCCCAGTGGCACTTGTAAAGGAGGACCCGTGGCAACAGCTGTAGCTCAGAAGCTCGACAGCATCAGGAAGTCCGGTGGCATCAAGGGTCGAGAGATCGCGCAGCTTCTCGAGACTACCCCACAGACCGTTTCGCGTTGGCGGAACGGCAGGTCCACGCCCCGGCCGAACAGCCTCAACCGGCTTCTTCGCCTGGAGTGGTTGGCTGGCCAGCTCGCCGTGGTGTATCCACCGGATGACGCACGAGTCTGGCTATTCAGTCCGCACAGTGACTTGGATGGAGAACGACCGGTCGACCTCATTGCGAACGATAGGATGGACGAGGTCCTCGTGATCATCGATCACTTGCAGTCGGCCGCGTATACCTGACCCAGGAAGGCCGCATGAAGCCGCATCGGCCCTTCGATCCCGATTCGGCTCCACGTTCGGTCACCCGACGCAATCAGCGCACCAGCGGGTAGACCTCGACCAGCTCCTCGTCGTGGGCACCCCAGCCCCTGGCGAGTACCCGATCCTCCGCAATGTCCACGACAGGCATGCCCACCGGCACCGTGATCCGCTTCTTCCGTTCCCACGCTTCGCTGAAACCGACCCAGACCACTTCCTCCTGAAGCGGGTTAGGGTACTCCCGGATCCACAAAAGGCCGTCGGCGCCGCCCAGCATGGCGGAAAAGGCGGGGAGGGTGGGGCGGGCCGGCAGGTCCTCCAGCAGGCGGAGGCCACACTCCGATATGAACTCGTTCGCCCGCAAGGTATCGATGACGAACCGCGCCCAGTCTGCCTCGGCGCTCTCTCGGGGCTGCTCCAACGAAACTTCCACGGCGGTCCCGGCCTCGTCGTAGCGCGTGATCGTGATCGAGTCGGTATCCGCCAGGTAGGCGTAGCGATCGGTGACTGCAGACACGGCAGTCCGTCCGAAGACCACGGATTCCCCGCAGTAAGCCATATTGCCGGCATCGTTATAGACCTCCCTCAACGCCCACTGCTCTTGACCGGGAAGCGTGCCCTCGAAGACGACCTCCCCGTCAGAAAGACGAACGATCTCATATGTCACCGGCTGCCGGATCTCCATCGGCCCGGCGGGCGAGGAACCCCGCCATCCTCTCTCCGAGCTTTCGAGCAGCACGCCGTTTCCGAAGGCTCCAACGATCCTGGGCATCTGATAAGCGTACGATCTGTGTTTCGTCTGCCCGATGTACCTCCCAGACGCGTCGAGCCGGGTTACTCGCATGTGGTATGCGTCCGAGGTGACCAGTCCGTCCGCGTGGCGAGCGATCCCAGCTAGGTACACATACTCGCCGGGACCCTCTCCACGCCTGCCTTGCCGATAGAGCAGCCGTCCCGCAGCATCCAGGACCAGGACCTCGTACGACTGGAGATCGGCGATAGCGATGCCGTCGCCGAAGAAGACCGCTCCGGAGACCCTGCCGAGCGGGAGAGACTCGTCCGATCCGACCACTAGCAGCCCGTGGACAAAATCCCCCCGGCATTCGACCGGCGATGCATCCGGGCTGGCCGCTTCGCTTCACCCGTCCACGCTGTAACGTATACATTACACTATGTAATGCCTGCTATACATTTTGCCACTCCAAGGCTGCGCTCTGCGTTGCTCCTCTGGCGAATAGCGCTGCTATTCCCCCTTCGTCGCGCCTTGCCAGCCCGGCGCCTCGCCGCTCTCGGTGCTCGGGCGGCTTTATCCACGGACCACTAGGCTTGGTTTCGCAGCGATCCGGAACGACTCGTCCCCGGGCCACGCGGTGAACAGGTCCGCAGCCGCCGGGCAACCCGTGGCCCCCGGGTCCGATGGCTCGTCCCGGCAGGCGGCGCAGAGCACCACACAGGAAACGGCGAGCATCGGTGTCGCCAGCGTGACCCCCAGTGCATCTCCGTGTCTCATGTCTTTCGCCGGCGTTTCGGCATCCGCCATGCTGGTCCGTCTCGGGCAGGTCGGCGTCCTGCAGCCCGCCACCGTCGCACGTGCCTTCCGTACCTTCGCCCGCTCCTGGCGCAAATCCGAACCAGAACCCATCCGCGACGATAAGGGATTCGGCGCATTCGAAACCCCTCGCCGGTTCAAGCAGCTCGTCTGGCGCGCCGTCGGGGAAGAGCTGATCTCGCCCGTCCGCGCGGCGGCTCTTCTCAATGAGCCCCTCGCCGCGGTCGAGCGGCAGATCAGTGGCCCGGCTACCCGGTGACTCGCGTCATCGTGCTCGCGGCCGCCGATGCCTGCCCCACGTCCCAGCTGATCGACGCCCTGACGCGCTGGCAGAGCGACAATACCGTCTTCCTCCCTCGACAGGAAATCGCCAAGCGGCTCGGGTCCCTTTGAAGGCATGAACAGGAGCGGCCACCTCAAGGGCTTAATGAGGTTGCATCTGGAAGCGCGACGACGACCGCTTCATATCGGTCGCCATGCAGGCAGTTGCCCACAAAGCAAGGCTGGATCACGTTCCCGCGGGTCTCCGCTGCAGGAGCTGGCCAGGAAGCGCGGCCCGAAGCCCTCGGCCGGGAAGCGGGACGGGAAAAAGCTGCGAAAGCTCGAGCGGAAGAACGCGCGGCTGCGTGAGGAGCTCCGCAAGCCGCGTATAGTCACCGAGGTCCAGGGAAAAGTATCGGGGCGTGGGGTTGAGCCCCGGAGACGGGAAGTCCTCTTGAGGGCTCCGGCGGTCGGGGGGGAAGGGGGGCGATGGCGACGGCGAGGCGGCCGCGAGCGACGGCGCGCTGCGGGCGACACTCGGACGGATGCTGGGGGGGATAGGATCCCCGATGTCAACCGAAAACAGCCGGAACCACGTCCGCCCGCTATGTCCCCGTTCCCGTCGACCCCGGGCCGGCGCCCGCCCGATACGGCTCGATGTCGAGCTCGTCTTCGCGCCCTCGCGTGCGGGCGATGTCGTAGGACGACTGCATCCGCATCAGCGTGTCCATCCTGACCCCGAAGGCCTTCTCGATGCGCAGCGCCATCATCCCGGACAGGCCCGACCGGCCGTTCAGAAAGGTGGAGAGCGCCGGCCGGGACACGCCGAGCACTTCGGCGGCAGCGGCTACGGTCAGACCCTGGGGCTCGATCACCTCGGTCCTCACGAACGCACCGGGGTGTGGAGGACTCAGCATGCGCATGTCGTGCTCCGGTCTAATGGTAGTCCTCGATTTTCAGGTCCACGATCTCGTTGCCGGCGACGTAGAACGTCAGCCGCCAGTTCCGCGTCACGTGGAGGCTCCAGAAGTCCCTGCGATCCCCGGCCAGGCGATGTGCTCGCCATATCCCGAGCGCCCGCAGTTCGTTCGGGTGCTCCATGTCCTGCAGGAAGGCCAGCATCTTCCGCAGCTTGTCCACTGCCGATGGCGCAACTCCTCGCGGATCGTCCCTTAGGAACAGGCGGCGCAAACCCCCGTGGGGAACGTTTCGGATCTTCGCCGTATAGTGTTGGAACCGCTTTACGGATGTCAAGATGGACTCGGAGGATTCCGCCTCAAGATCAGTTCGGCCGATCATTGCTTCGTCAATCCGCGCGGGATTTCGCAGCTCGCCCCCGAAGTCGAGGATCTGATTCCCGCGGACCGTGGGTCGGGAGACTCGCACGATGCGGGCGTGTACGGCACGGCGCCAATCGGGGTGCCCGGACGCTGCGTGACCCGTATCCGGATATCCTCACGGTCGACCTGCTGGGGCTGGAGCCACCGCCGGCGCCCACCCTAAGCACGACGAGAGCGACCACGGATTCCGCCAAGCACTCACCCCCACGCGCCGCTTGGGCCACCCAAACGCCCTAGAAATGACAACTGTAGTTGTCTATTTGGAAAGTACAGATTACATTTCGGCCTCGCCGCCCCGACCAGCAACACCCCCCGCCCGGACCCCACCATGGCCAGCGCCGAACACCTCAAGGCACTACTGAGGTCGCACCTGGACGGCGACCACGACCGCTTCATGTCGGTCGCCATGCAGGTGGCCGCCCACGAAGCGAGGCTGGGCCACGGCAAGCTGGCCACCGATCTGCGCGACATCGTCGATCAGGCGAAGAGCCGCAGCAACGCGAACTCGCCGGTCCCGATCGGCCGGCCGCGCGGAGAGCTCGCCGGCCTGCTCGAGGCTTCCTATCCCAGGTCGCGACTGGGAGACATGATCCTCGGGAAGACGCTCGCGGACCGGATCGGGCGCGTCATTCGCGGGCAGCGCCACGCCGGGCGGATTCTCGACCACGGCCTTTCCCCGAGGCGGAAGCTCCTGTTCGTCGGCCCTCCGGGCACCGGGAAGACGCTCGCCGCTTCGGTCCTGGCGGGCGAACTCGGTCTTCCTCTGCTTCAGGTCCGGCTCGACGGCCTCATCACGAGATTCATGGGCGAGACCGCGGCCAAGCTGCGGCAGATCTTCGACGCCACCGGCCGGACCAGGGGGGTGTACTTCTTCGACGAGTTCGACGCGATCGGCTCGGAACGCGCGATCGCCAACGACGCGGGCGAGATCCGGCGGGTGCTGAACAGCTTCCTCCGGATGATCGAGCAGGACCGATCCCACAGCATGGTGACGGCGGCGACCAACCACCCCGGGATGCTCGACCGCGCGCTCTTCCGCCGATTCGACGACATACTCCGCTTCGAGCTGCCCGACGAGTCGCAGATCGCCGAGCTGCTGAAGATGCGGCTCGCCGGGACGGCGCGGCGCCCGGTCGCGTGGAGCGACCTTGCGAGCCGGGCCGCCGGGCTGAGCTACGCGGAGGTGGCGCGGGCCGCGGACGACGTGATCAAGGACGCGCTGGTTTCTGGCCGGGCCCGGGTCGGGCAGGAGGAGATTCGTGCGACGCTCGAGGAATTGAAGGCGGCCGGGGAGCGGTTCGGGAGGGCGCGGGCGTAGTCGGCGCTCGATCTCGACATGGCCAACGGGGGCGAGGGGAAGGATGCACACTTCATGCTCGAAGGCGTCACTGAGACTGAGACGTGCGGTTTCGTTCAGGACGGAGGTTCGATCGTTGCCGCCGTCAGCCCGGGTTCAGCCCGGGAGTCCGTAGACCGGGACATGGGGGTGCGGCCGGTACTTCGGAGGTATCTGGACCAACAGCAGTTGGCTTGCCCGGACACGGTACTGATCGAGGAATTGGGGCTGTGCCAAGGGCTGGCTCGGATCGACCTCGCGACGGTTAGCAGCGTACTTCATGGCTACGAGATCAAGTCGAATCGGGACCGGTTGAGTCGATTGGCCTCCCAAGCCGAGACGTACAGCCGCGTCTTCGACCGCGTCACCCTTGTTGTTGGCACCAAGCATATCAAAGCTGCCCTCAAGCTCGTTCCCCGGTGGTGGGGTCTGCTCCTAGTTCGCGGTGATGTCGAGGGAGTCTTGCTCGATCCGTTCCGTCCTGCCGATGAGAATCCCGGCCAGGATCCGCGTGCGCTGGTCGAGCTGCTTTGGCGCGACGAGGCCTTGGAACTACTTGCGCGCCACAATGCTGCGGGGGGTGTGCGCAGCAAACCGAGACCGGCGGTGTGGGACCGCGTGTGCGAGGCACTCGATCTGACTCAGATCCGGTCAGCGGTGCGGTACCGGCTCAGGACCCGGGCAGAGACCTCAACGTCCGCATCACTTCGGTGATGTGATGCACGGTTCCGATTCGTCGCCACACCTCTGGTGATCCGAGGCGCGGTTGGCCGTCCGCGGCTCGTTTGATCGAGGCGCAACCCTCGCAATGGGCTTCCCCGCGGAAGTGATCACAGAGATACCCGTAAGCCAACCGCTTCGCCAACTGGGGGAATTGCATACGAGCCGGGTGTCTGCGAGTGCCCTTCCCCTTGATCAAGAGCCAGCTGTCGGCAAGCGCGTACCGCACGCTGGCAGACACCTGCATCATCCGAGGATCGAATCCCTCGACTCCCGAAGGATGCTGGATTGCACAGTCGCTGTATGTGGGAACGCGCGAAAACCGGCCGCCGTCGCGCAGGCGCTTCCAGGCCAACCACTCGACACGCGTAACCACGGCGTGGGAGTCGCGGTCGACCACGCCCATGCTCTTTGGAAACGCTGAGGCCGAGACGATGAGCGTTCTCCATCGATTGCGGTCGGGAACATCCCCGAGGAACTGACTGGCGAGCCGGGCTACTCCTTCTGTGACCATGTCCTCCACCGGGCCCAAGTCCAGGATGAGGTCGGCATCCTCGCGCTCGATCCCGTGGCGAGCCATGAAGGCAGATAGGCCGGATGAGAGGTCGCCGGCCTCGAAATCGTCGCGAGTTAGCCGGATGGCCAATCCACGCTCCTGATTGCGCACCGCCGCGGAAGCGTCCGCCCTTTTCGTGATGCCGGTTACGGGAATGAACGGGATTCCAGCGTCAGCGGCCCTATTGAAGATCTGTTCAGCTGCCGATGGACCCTGGCGTGCCAGTTCTCGAGCATCCAGGAAGCACCGGGGGTACCATCGCAGGCTCTTGGCCAAGTCCTTGAACGCTGTATCCAAGTGACTGCGTAGGGTGGGCTTGTCCTGGCGCTTGCGCCACTCCACGATCTCAAGGAGCGGGGTGACATGTTCTCGAAGGGTCAGGGCGACGAGCTGAAGGGCACTCTTCTCCGCGCGCTTGACCTTCAGAACCGGAACGTAGTGCCTGGAACCGAATGTCATTACTTCTCCTCATACGCGCCCCAGAGGACCAAGGGCGCAAGCTCGTTCTCTCGGTCGCGAAGATACGAACGCAACCCCTGCTCCGGGTCCTGTACGCTAGGAGAGAAACAGATCCGCATGACGGTGTCAGCCTGCCGAACCGGTTCGATTCTGTCTCGCACTGCTGCGGCTCCGAGTTCACGGCAAAGCGCAAGCAGCACGGCTTCGACGAGGACGATCCGGCCTGAAAGGGCTTCCGGGAATCGGTCCAGACGCTTGAGGGCGCGGAGTGCTCTCAGGTCGCCTGACAAGACCGGAAGCTGAAGATCCGCAGCCGTCGCAAAGAGGATGGCTTCTCCCGGATCGATGGCGGGAATGGGGGCAAGCTGTTCCAGCCATGGAGCGGGTGCATGCCGGACGGGCGGCATGCTCTCAGCCAGGGGGATCAAGCGCTCACAAACGGCCGCTCCGTATGTCCGGTGCAGTCCCCCACGCCGTAGCATGTAGGGGAGCGCGGGGAGCCGACGACACTCCTGGAGTCTCACGCCAAGGCACTCAGCAGCATCCGACAGAAGGTCGGACGCCGCCAGTTTGCAGAACGCGTCGCTATCAACCAGCAGGCGCATCGTAAGTCACGGACGCAGGAACGACCACCCTCATGAGCTCTCGGTCGCTCAGAGAAGCGCCCTCGACGTCTACGAACATCCTGAAGTACTTCCTGAGGGTTCGGCCGGCCCCGGTCGACAGGTACAACGCCTTGGTCGCCATGGTGGCGGTCGCATAGTCACCGCTGGTACGCGCCCACGTAAAGATGATCGCCCCCGCATCAATGCCTGTTTGCTGCTCTATCTCTACCGCGCGATTTGCCAACGTCCGGAAGTCATCGAAAGCACCGGGGTCGAGTTCAGGAATCGTGTGTTCGCCCATGACCACCCGCATCGCGTACCGGTCCGCGAATCTCTCCATCTCGTCATCCGAGACGATCTCCTCATCCTTGTCGACCACCGGTGCACCAGGCATGCAGTCTCCCCTTGCGATGTGGCCGGCCTCATGCGAGATGCGAAACGCTGCGCGACCGGGCTCATCATGCCTGTGTCCCAACACGACCACGGGCCGGTCCTCTACCACTGCAGCGAGCCCCTGGAAGCTCGGGGCCGGTAGCAGCTGGGTAGGAACAACGGGAATCCCGCGAGCCCAAAGGTCCTTGAGAATGGTGTCCAGATCCACGCTGCCGCCCAAGTCCGGGAGTTCCTGGCGCCATGCGAGTCCGTTCGGAGGAGGCGGCGCAGGAGCAGGCACCGATTCGTTCAGGTTCCGCACCACGGCTCCCGCGATCCCCGTCGCGGCGTGGATCGCCGGCGTCAGGCGGTCACGGTCGACATCACGGACGCACCGAAGCCGGGCCTTCGGGTAGCCCGGAGCAGCCAGCATTGATTCCGGGTCGGTCACCACCGACATGGGGACTCCCAGGAAACGGCCTACCCGGATCTCGATTTCGGGGAGGAGGTCCGGCTCGCTCCGACAACTCTGATCCCACCAATCGGGCAGGATCGCCCGACGGACGAATTCCCTCTCGAAGCCGGCTTCACGGAGCCGACGAGTCAGCGTCGATATGGATCGCTTTGCCACTTTGTCCCTCCCTTCGATGGGCTCGCGGAGACGATTGACCGTCGCCGCGGTAGCTTCGGGTGCCGGGTGAGCACGGAATGTAACACCGACACGGTGACCGAATATATACCGAACATTGAAGTGAGTCCATCCGCGGGGACTCCTTGAACCCGGCCTCCCGCAGCCGGGCCTCGCGTTCCTCCCGCTCCGCATTGATCGCATCGCCCAACGCCTTCGCCTCTCGAAGGAGGTTCAGCGCGGCCGCTTCGTCACCCGTCTTCTCGGCCAGGAGATCGAGCATGGGTCGGCCACCGGACTCCAATGCTCCGGGGTCAGGCTACGCGGCCGAGGCAGGTGGCAGCTCCCGGTCTCCCATTCAAGCACGGTGGGAGCCGCATCTCCGACGCTTCCACCGGTCCGGGTGCCGGCGCGCTGATGCTCGTAGTAGTCCGAGTACTCCGAGAACGAGAGGGAGCGACGGGCGGCGGCACTTCGTCCCGGAACCGCAGGTCCCGGGCTGACCTCCGAAACGGGCGGACTCTTGAAGATCCGTCGTCGGCGCCGGTGCGCATGATCCTCGGGAAGACGCTCGCGAATCGGATCGGGCGCGTCATTCGCGAGCAGCGCCACGCCGGGCGGATTCTCGACCACGGCCTTTCCCCGAGGCGGAAGCTCCTGTTCGTCGGCCCTCCGGGCACCGGGAAGACGCTCGCCGCTTCGGTCCTGGCGGGCGAACTCGGTCTTCCTCTGCTTCAGGTCCGGCTCGACGGCCTCATCACGAGATTCATGGGCGAGACCGCGGCCAAGCTGCGGCAGATCTTCGACGCCACCGGCCGGACCAGGGGGGTGTACTTCTTCGACGAGTTCGACGCGATCGGCTCGGAACGCGCGGTCGTCAACGACGTGGGCGAGATTCGGCGGGTGCTGAACAGCTTCCTCCAGATGATCGAGCAGGACCGCTCCCACAGCATGGTGACGGCGGCGACCAACCATCCCGGCATGCTCGACCGCGCGCTCTGGAGCGTCGCCAATTCGCTGACCATGGTCGTTGAGGAGACCCTGGTTGCATTCGAGCGACGGGATGTCCGGCAACATCGCGGCGCGCGAGATGCATATCCACGGCCTGCCGTGGCCGTGGGAAGCTCTCAGAGACCTGGGGGAGCCGCAGGTGGAGATGCGAGTCACCCTCTCCTACTTCATCGAGCCCAACCCTTCACGTCGAGGAACCTCGCGATATCGCTATGAGTCGCACGGTCTCCGCTTCGACGTCAAGCGACCGCTGGAAACGACGGACGGATTCCGCGGTCGAATCAGCGCGGCGGCCCGTGACGACGAATACAAGCGCGGTGGAGGCGGTATCGATCCGTCATGGCTCATCGGTACCCAGGGCCGCCATCGCGGATCGATTCATGGCGACATTTGGCGTGGGAGCGCGGCCGACCTCGCCAGCCGGGGGTCGATTGCCGTCTATCCTACCTCGGGGTGGTGGAAGACGCGCCGGGCACTACGGCAGTACGACCGGGCCGTGCGCTATTCCCTGGCGGTGAGCATCCGGGCGCGGGAAGTTGACGTGGATCTGTACACCGAGGTGGCGAATCGGATTGCCGTCGAGGCGCCGGTGGAGATCGAAACGGGTCCGTAGCGGTCGCGGCGCGCGCCATGAGTCCGCGACCTGTTGGACGCGTGGCACTGAGGCCGAAACCTCACGGGCTGCGGCTCGATCGGGTTCCCCACGCTCTATCCATGCGCTCGACAACGGCTCGGAGTGTCCACCATCCGAGATCGTCTCTCGAACACCCCTCGATTTCCAGGACCCGAAACCAGACCTGACGCCAAACCCGGTCGTCGCCGACCCTGCAAAGATACTCGCCGCCAACCTTGACTTGCCGCCGGGCGTTGGCTTCCGATGTATGGAGCCAGTGAGCCCGCAAACGACCATCCGCGCCCTCGCCGTCGAACATACCCCATGGCGTGCCGGGTTGTCCGTACTCCGGGTCACCCTCCGTGGGCTCGTCACGCTCGATCTTCTCGAAGTCGCGATAGAGCTGCCGACGCTCGGCCTCCGGCAACCTGCGAATGACGGATTCCATATCATTGGGTCGCGTGCGCGAGTAGAGCCATGCCGCGACCCAGACACCTGCGACGATTACGATGATCCAACCCATGCTTCAGCTATCGTCGAGCGCCATGGCGCAGAAGAACGGGAACGGTCATGTCGCGCCGCGCGCCTGCCCAGGGAATGCCAGCATTCGGTCGTAGCGACGTTCGGCCTTGATGATCGCAAGCGCCAGCTCTACCTCCCGAACTGGATGGTCGAGAAAGACCGGACCGCCGGCCTGAACGCCCCTCTTCATCGAGACTACCGAGATTTCGGGGTTCCCGGCCCAAGCGTGGACCTGGTAGGTGCTGACATCGGTCAGGAACAGATCCCGTGACAGGCCCACGCACAGGCTGTGGAGATCGGGGTACTTCATCCTGACCGGGCCCGCGAGGTGGATCGGGTGATACTCGCCATCGGGACCCTCGACGGACAGCTCTCCGTAGTCTCCGGTCGGCGGGTGGAGTCTGATACCTTCGACGATCTCGTCTCCGCCGGGGAACCCGAAGGCGCACGGCTGGCCCGTGATCTCGTGACCGATGGCGTCCGCCTCCAGGGTAGCGAACACTCCGGCTCTGAGCACGCTCGCCAACTTGTCCTTCATCCTCGGGCTCCTCTCCAAGACGGAAACGGACCTAGGCTCGCCGGATCCGGCTCTTCCCACAAGGTGCCAGCGCCGAAACGCGCCGAAACGCGGGATCCCATTCGCGGCCTGGTGCGCTGCGCGCACGCCACGTACGACGTTCCCGATCCCGTCGCGGCGCTGAGGCTACTTCCGTCACTCCGCCAACAGCCCGGCTACGACCTCCAGAGTGATCGTCGCGAGACGGATCGCGAACAGGGCCTCGACGCGTGTGTACTCACGAGCCCCGGCGCGGTGCGCGGTGATGTTGCCCATGTCCTTCGCGCGCTTGACGATCCCTCCGTACAGATTCGCATGTCGCGCGTCGATCCTGTCCGTCAGCGCGGCCTTGAGGTCTTTTCCGGTCGCCGCCCTCACCGATTCCTCCATGAGGCCGACGGCCTTTCGCGCCTGCAGGACCGCGCGGCCGAAGTCGCCTCGGTCCGCCGCATCTCGCGCGAGACGGAGCTCCGCGAGGCTTGACCTGTAACGATCCGCGTGCAGTAGGTGGTAGCGGACCTCGAGGACATCGATCTGATCCCCGGTGAGTGCGCCCAGGACCGCGAGCCAGTCGTCGCGCGGGACCTGCATCCTGATTCCCTCGATTCGCGCATCGGCCGTGGTCCCGCCCATTTCGACGCGGGCCCACAGCCGCATTTCCATTGTGAGAGCACCGCCAGCCCGGCACTCTTCAAGCCGCTCCAACCGGCGGCTGCCCAGGTCGAGGGCGACGGACGCTGCCTGGGTATCGACATAGCCGAGTGAACGGAGCGGGAGTCTCGATCCGTCACGCACGAGGGTGCCGACAACGAGATCGTCCGCCCCCACTCGCAGCTCGCCCCCGAAGTCGAGGATCTGATACTCCTCCTGCGGTTGCCCTTCCTGCGAGCGGTGCCGGTGCCCCAAGGTCCACGAAAGCTCAAAGCGGATTCGTGGCCTCAGCGCCGGGACGGCCGCGACCTTGGCCACCGCTACACGGCCTACCATCGACCGCCCGATCGTCACCTGTCCGTCGCCATAACCGGCCGCCATCCTGGAGCTCCTTCGGTCGGGTTGACACTGGCTTCACCGGCGTCGGCTTGAGCCGGGCTCCGCACGTTCCATCCATTCTCTCCACAATCGCGCGAAGCGTCCACCATTCGAGATCGCCGAACGCCGCTCCGAGCGAGCGCTGCACGCGCGACATACGCAGGACGGCGCCACGCCACGTAGGACGACATGACAACCGGAGTTGTCATTATGTAAGGTGAAGTGTACATCTCGTCGCTCCTTCGCCAGGTTCGGTTCACGGCTCGTCCCGCACGGCCGCCTCGTTCGATAAGGGCGACACGGTGTCACCCTTCTTTTCGGGAACTTCGCGGACGCCTGCCGCGAAGAGTGGATCGACGAGGCTGGCGTGGATCCCGCCGCCGTGAGAGGTCGCTCGAGCATCCGGACGGATGCCCGCGACGCATCGGCTCGCAGGAAGCACCGGGCGGGAATCGCCTCAATCCGACGCAGGAGGCCGGCATGGACCGGAATCTGACGCCACCGAGTACGGAGATCCTACGCGGCTACTCCGTGGTCCGGGTCAGCATGGACGACCATCATGGCCCGGATCGTGCCAGTCGGGGTCGTTGCCTGGGATGCCGCCGAGGCGTGGCACGGGTGGTGGTGGCTGGCACGCGACGAGAAGGTAGACGGCGTGGACGCCACGGCGCGGACGCTGATACGGATCACCCGGGACCAGATCCGGCGGTGGGCCGGCGAGTTTCCCGCCGACGAGGCTCGCAAGCTCGCCCTCGCCCCTGGGGCCTCGATTTGGAGCGCGACATCATCACGAGGAATCGCCTTCTCAAGAAGAAGGGAGCCAGCGTAGAACTTCTGGGCCCGCCAGGCCGCCGAGGACGCGGCCGCGTGGATCCAGACTCGGATGTCTTCCACCAGTGGATCGACGCCACGCACACTGCCATGCTGCTGTACGACGAGGAAGGGTCGCGGGCCACGGAGATGTTCCTCAAGCGGAGCCGACTGCTCGAGGAGCCACCTTCAAGTCCCTGCTCCGTGCCCTCGTCAACGCGATTCCTCGGGTGAAGAAGAACGGCAAGCTCATTCGGCCCGAAGCGAGATCCCTTGACGGCCTGCGCCTCGCGTTCTTCGCGGAGATCGGGGCGCCGCCGGACCCCGAACCCGTCGTGGAGCAGGGTGACCTGCGGATCTGAGCTTGACGGCGCCGTCTGGCTGCCCGACGTTGAGGTGCCCCGAGCCGCCGCTCGTGCCGTCTTGCGTATCTGGAGCCAAACCGCCGAGCACCGATCACACCAGTGAAATGGAGAGACGAGATGGTCTACCCCGCACCTCGCAACCGTCCCGGAGAGTCAAGTTGGCGGTCCCGCCCGGTCAAGTACTGGGACGGCGACTGGGACACAATCAAGAGTCTCATCCCAGTCTTCGACCTCCGCCCATTCACGATCGTACCGGAAGTGGCCGATCGAGCGCCGTTCGAGCCGGGGTTGGAGGCGCTCGCCAACCCGTTTCTTCAAGTCGTCATGCGGCGTCCAGGACCTGACTCGGACTTGCCCATGCCGGTTGGCGTTGTGTCGCGCACCTACACGCTCGTCCAGTACCTCACAATCGCCGCACTCTGTCGTGACGTACTCCTACAGGCTGGGATCGGACCCGGTGGACTGAAGTATGAACTTGCGTTGTCGGAATTAGGCGAATGGATGAACCTCCGGATTCAGCTCCCGGAATCCTACAAGTTCGTGGACAAACGCGACGAAGAATCTCATCTGAGACTGGAGTGCTTCAACTCGGTTGACGGCTCGTCGCCGCTCGAACTCTTCTTCCGGTGGTATCGCTTGGTGTGTGAGAACGGCCAAGTCACCGAAGACAAGATCAAAATCAGGAGGCGTCACGGGCAGGGGTTGCGACTTTACCCGATTCGATCAGCCCTCCAGAAAGCGTTGAACTCTGTGAGGTCGGATCGAGAGAGGATGCGGAAATGGGAACAGGTGAAGATTGGTGACATCGAGGCTTGGACGTGGGAACATGTCGCACCCAAATGGAACAAAACGGCTGCAGCGAGAGTCTTTTACATCTGCACAGAAGGCCGCGACGTAGAGATCGCTCACCCATTCAGGAAGCCTTCCAAGTACCTGCCCCGGGTTCCTGGTTCTCCAGAGCATGCGGAGAGCATCTACGATGTCTCTCAGGCCTTGTCATTCGTCGCGACCAGGCGAAGAGACGTTGAGGAACGTGTCAAATGGCAGGAGGACATCCCTCCGCTGCTTGAGGAGCTCCCGGCCACCAGGGAAGTTGAGTTGTGGGAATGATGAAGGTGCAGTCAGCCGTCGACCGGGTCCTACGGGGTTGTGCGGGCGGGCCGCGTGTACAATTCGCCGAGCTCACCCCAGCCCGGGCCCCTCGGGACTCGCAGGGCGAGGCGATGGTTTCCGTTTCGCTGCACTGGTCCTCCTCGGGTTTACAGGTCGGTTTACACTGGGGGTGCTCGGGGGAGGTGGATTGGTTGGTTCTGGGGGCAAGTAGGAGTCTGCTTTCCGCTCTCGACACGGAGGCGGCGTCGGCCAGGCTAGTGACCTCGTCCGGTGCGCCGTGGAGGTCTCGCCGCAGGAAGAATCGAAGGCCCTTGCCGGCACGTGGGGAGTGTCGTCCTCGTCTCCTTCTCGTGGTGCGCTCTCCCGCAGATGGGCAACGCTTGCGGTTGACGCCTCGGCCGCCTCGAGCAACATTGGCGACCCAGACCACGCGCCCAGGCCCTCACGAGCAGTCAGGGAACCGGGAGCCGTTTCTCGAAGCGTCTGCATGAGAGGAGTTGCGATGACAGCAAACTTGGGCGAACTGAAGAGCGTAGACGTGCGCAAAGCGTGGCGGTATGAGGCACACAACTTCACGCCGTGGCTCGCGGACAACCTGGAGTGGCTGGGCGAAGCCGTGGGCATTCCAAACTTGACGCTTGTGGACCAGGAAGCGCAGGTCGGGCCATTCCGGGCAGACATCATTGCGTCCGCAGCGAACGGGGACAGCGTACTCATCGAGAATCAGTTGGAGGCTGCCAACCTTCAGCATCTCGGCCAGGTGCTGGCATATTTGGCGGGACTCGACAGCAAGATCGTAATCTGGGTTGCAACCGAATTCCACGAATCCTACTTATCGGCCATCCGCTGGCTCAACGAACACACGCCAGACCATATCGCGTTCTTCGCGGTTCGCGTGGGGCTCGTCCAGATCGAGGATTCCAAGCTCGCACCCGTGCTGGAAGTACTGGAACGGCCCAGCGAATGGACACCGCCCCCCGTCCCCGGTGAAGCGAAGGAAAGCGAGAGGACACGCTTCCGACGCGAGTTCTGGGAACACTACCGATCGACGAGACCAGATGCGGGCATACGCGAGGGGTTCAAGGGGCTCTATCACTACCACACCATTAGGCAACCGAGCGGTCTGAGGGTGGCTCAGGTCGTCAATTTCGACGGGGTCCTGGTGTACCTGGTAGCCAAGAGAGGAACCGACGAGGACTTGGTGAAGGCGAAGTGCCACCACTACGCCAACGCGCTTGAGGAGCATGGTATCTCAGTACGCTGGCCCAGTTGGGCAGGCACCTATAAGCACTTCGATACCCGGGATCCCGACAATTGGGACGACATGGTCCAGTGGCTCGATAAGCGCCGCGAAGTGTACGAACGCGTCTTGCGAAATGTCGTCCCGCCCGAAGAGATGGAAACTCCGGCAGAGGAATGAGGGTTCCCAACGCTTGGGTTGGAATCTGCACAAATCCGGCGGTGGGCCGACCCTCGGAAAGTCCCTTACGAGCCCGGTTCGGCGCGACCGGCGAGCGCCCGCTTCTGGAGGGCCGTTTCCGAGATTCTCACCTCCGGCGTTCTCCTCGACCCTCCCAGGGCGATGGCGCCGATGGCCGACCGCTCGCGCCGGAATGCAGACTCTCTTCATTCAAGCATTTCCAGAGACCGCTCCGATACCAGTGTCGCGAGTCGTTCGTTCGGTCCGGTCATGATCCCACGCCCGAGTCAAAGCGTCTCTGCGATGGCCTGCAGCCGATCCGCCTGGTCCTTGATCCACCTCGCGGCTTCCAACCATCCGTCCTGGTCGTCTCGGTTCCATGCCCGCCGGACCGTGATGCTTCTTCCTTCCCTGCTCCGTGACTCCTCGTTCCCGTCGAATTCCTGGTCGCCCATCAGCTCCCGGACCTTCCGTGAGTGCTGGAGCATGCGACCGGCCCTGCTGGGCGTATCCTGGTACTCGGACGCCCTCAGGTATAGTCCCATCCATGCGTCGGCAACACTCACGCCGATCTTGTCACCCGCTTCGTTGAGTTCCGTCGTCCAACAGTTCCAGCTGCGCCACTCGTCGGACTGACCGGGCAGGCCACCCGTCTCTTCCTTGAGAAACGCCCAGAATGCCGCGGTCGTATCTGGCTTCTTCGGAAACTCGACCTCGACAAGGAGGCCGCACCGGTTCCCCATGTCTCGACACGACGCGGCACTCGCCGGGTAGTCCCCTCGATACGGATACATCACGTACGAATCGTGCCCCGGTACGGCCCGCATGGTGAGAGTTCCCGCCTTGCTGCCGGGCGGATACTGGCTGGCCGGATGGAGGTTCGATGAGAGCGCGTCGCCCGTCAGTCGGTCAGCATTCATCGGGTCCCGGGTGAGAAGCGCGCCGGCAACGTTGAGCACCATCTGACTGGCAGCCTGTTCCTCATGCCAGTCGCCTCCCTCGATGCGCCATTTCATCCGCCAGCTCTCCGCCCGTGGTCCGTGCGTGTCCGCGTCGGGATCGGACCACGGCCAGAGTCTGAGCGCCGAGTCCGCGAGATCTTCGGCACGGCGCTCGAGCGCGGCTTCATTCCAGGCACCTTCCCCGGCTATGCTTCTGGTCAACCCGACGCCGCTGCGTTCCATGATCGGCCGCTTCTCCTCGAACGGCTTAGCACCGAGTTCCGCGTTGACGCCGCTCAGCGTGAGGTTCGCGAGTCGGTCGCGGTACCACCCATGGATCCGCTCGGCGTCGTCTCCGAGCGCCAGCCTCCAGTCGTCAGTCAGCTTCTGAGGCAGGACGTGCTCGACCGTAAGGTGGTCGCGCGCAGGAGAGTCCCCGCGCTGCTCCGCCTCCATCATCGCGCATAGAACCGCCTTGGTGGCCCGCGTGGCGCCCGCCCCGTAGGCCTTGCGGGTGCGGATTCCCTCCCGCACCGCCTCGTCGTCGGGCACCTCGACACGCGAGTTGCGGAACCTGCGGATCCGTCCAAGCCAGAACTCCGCGGGATCTTCGTCGCCCTTCGGGCCGGCCCGGTGAGAGAGTTCCGCGAACGCCTTGTTCATCCCGGCCATGGGACGGCCCGAGAGCCAGAACCGCGTGACCCAGGTCGCGATTCCTGCGAACACCCTGGCCAGCGTCGCGCCGGTCCATTCGACGCCTCCGGTCGTCGCCGCTTCGTGAAGGAGACGAAGCGTCAGCGGTCGATGAGTGTCGAGTCCCATCGCCCGCAGATGACGGAGCTCGCGCTCGACGTTCCTGTACCGGTGGGGTTGGGTGGTACCCATGAGGACGCCGTAGTGTGCGGCGATGTCCGCCAGATCGGAGCACAGGGACGAACGATTCTCGGCCCTGCCGTTGCGCACGGCCCACCGCCGCAGGTCTTCGTAGACGTGCCGGACACCCCGCAGCTCCCCGGTCTTCCAACGGAGGAAGTCCCGAAGAAAGGTGTCGATCCGGTCCGTGTCGTACTCCGCCTCGAGCGACGCCTCTATCCGCTTCCAGTGGCGGTCGTGGAGCTCCTGCTGTTCCGCGTCCGGCAGACCCATGAGAAGCCAGTTCTTGAGCTTTTCGCTCTCGGTCAGCGGTCGTCCCGTCGCGTTCAGACTCTCGAAGATCTGCTGGGGATCGTCGCGCTCCCCGAGCCCGATGCTGACCACGCGAAGTCGCTCGAGTCCGGCGAGGAGCTGAACGATGTCTTTGCGCCGGACTAGCCTGCGCGCGATTCTCCACGCCTGGGCCACCGCGCCCGGCCCCTGAAGGTTGCCTTCGAGGCCACTCCGGTATTCCTCCTCGTCGCCGTCCTGCAACCGCAGCTTCCGGAACTTGTTGGGGGGCTTTTCCGGATTCGTTAGCCAGTCGTTCCTGATGGTCCGTGCCGTCCAGTCCCCGGATTGCCCCTCGGGGCCGAGCGCTTCGGCGATGCAGGCGAGAAGGATGCTCACCGTCGTGAGCCTCTGCTGCCCGTCGACGACGCGGTGGACGGTCACCGGCTGCACCGCGCGGGATTCGCGGAAGGTCAGCATCGTACCGCCGTAATGTGCGGCCTGGGAGCCCTCCGGCGTTTCCGCCACGGTCAGGAGGTCGTCGACCAGCCTCTCGATGTCGGACTGGTCCCAGCAGTACCGGCGCTGCCAGCGGGGGACCACGTACTGCACCTGCGAGTTGAACAGCTCCAGAAACGCGATGTGCTGAGTATCCAATGGCATTCCTGTTCGGGGTCATCCGGGTGGGCCGCGCGCCTCGCCCATGAAAACGAATACAGATACAGCATCCGGCTCCATCTGGCCACTGGGGGGGACAGGAGGGCGAGCGTCCGCCATCCCGGGATCGCCTCTCGAACTCCCCCGCCGAGCGAACGCTGCACCGCGACATACGCGGGAGGGCACCGCACCACATAGGACAGGAATGACAATCAGAGTTGTCATTATGTAAAGTGAAGTGTACATCTCGTCGCTCCTTCGCCAGGTTCGGTTCACGGCTCGTCCCGCACGGCAGCCTCGTTCGATAAGGGTGACACCGTGTCACCCTTTGCTTCGGGAACTCCGTGGACGCCTGCCGCGACGAGTGGATCGACGGGGCTGGCGCCGATCCCGCCGTCGTGAGAGGTCCCTCGAACATCGGATGGATGCGCCCGACACATCGGCTCGCAGGTAGCACCGGGTGGGAATCGCCTCGAGCGACGCAAGGAGGTCGGCGGCGTGGTCGCAACGGCGCGGACGCTCAATGCGGACCCCGGCAACGTGCTCCTCGCCCACAGCGCCTCGGGGATCGCGTGGGGGACTTTCTGGATGCCAGTCATCACGAATGGCTCGATCGGGCATCGCTGGCTCCCGACGAACTGGAAGGATTCCTCGAACACCGGGTAGACACCCTGGAGACCTTGGCGCAGAAGGACCATTGGCTGGGAGTCGCTTCCGTTGACACAGGAGGGCAGCATGTACTCTCAATCGGATAGTCGGATTCGACATGGGTACTCCGTGATCCGGGTCAGTCTGGACGACCATCGCGACCGCACCGTCCCGGTCGGTGTCGTCGCATGGCAGACCCCGAAGCCCTGGTACGGATGGCGGTGGCTGGAACGCGACGAAAGGGTGCGCGGCGTCGATCCGGCGACTCGAAGGCTCATGCGCGTGGCGAGGGGTCAGATCCGGCGCTGGGCGAAGAACCGTAGGGTACCCTACGAGCCGGGATCCGTGGAACCGACAAGCGACCGCTTCTGGAGGGCCGCATCCGAGATCCTCACGACCGGCGTCCGACTCGACCGCCCCAAGGCGATGGATCCGATGGCTGAACCCGGCGAGGAGATCGAGGCGCTTTTCGAGGCGGTGGTTCAGCCCGGGCAGACGGGCAGGCGGAGGACGGAGCGCATCGACTCAGCGCTCAAGCGGGCCCTCGGCGAGTGGGCGGAACGCATTCCCCCGAAGGGGAGCGTGTCCGCGTTCGGCGGGGCCAGCGAGCAGGTTCAGAGAGGCTTGGAGACCAACCGGGGCGTCCTGCTGGTCGAAGGCGTCAACCTGGCCGCTCGGAGAGCCCGTAGGGAGGCGGATGCCCTCGTCTCGCGCTTCATGAGAATCCAGGCAGCGCACCCGAACAGGAGCATTAGAGTGATCGTGGGCTACTCGTCTTCTCCCGGTGGCCTGAACGGCGAGGCTCACATGCGCGAGTGGATTCGTGAGAAGGTGACCGAAGAGGTGTTCGACATGGTTGCCCAGAACGCGGAGTTCCGGGAGGCGGCCTCGGAGGCGTGGAGGCGGATCACGTCGGAGCCGCAGATGCGGTTGACCTAATGCTGCGGTGGCAAGCTGGCCACCGAACTGCGCGACATCGTCGATCAGGCGAAGAGCCGCGGCGGCGCGAACTCGCCGGTCCCGATCGGCCGGCCGCGCGGAGAGCTCGCCGGCCTGCTCGAGGCTTCCTATCCCAGGTCGCGACTGGGAGACATGATCCTCGGGAAGACGCTCGCGGACCGGATCGGGCGCGTCATTCGCGGGCAGCGCCACGCCGGGCGGATTCTCGACCACGGCCTTTCCCCGAGGCGGAAGCTCCTGTTCGTCGGCCCTCCGGGCACCGGGAAGACGCTCGCCGCTTCGGTCCTGGCGGGCGAACTCGGTCTTCCTCTGCTTCAGGTCCGGCTCGACGGCCTCATCACGAGATTCATGGGCAAGACCGCGGCCAAGCTGCGGCAGATCTTCGACGCCACCGGCAGGACCAGGGGGGCGTACTTCTTCGACGAGTTCGACGCGATCGGCTCGGAACGCGCGATCGCCGACGACGCGGGCGAGATCCGGCGGGTGCTGAACAGCTTCCTCCAGATGATCGAGCAGGACCGCTCCCACAGCATGGTGATGGCGGCGACCAACCATCCCGGCATGCTCGACCGCGCGCTCTTCCGCCGATTCGACGACATACTCCGCTTCGAGATGCCCGACGAGTCGCAGATCGCCGAGCTGCTGAAGATGCGGCTCGCCGGGACGGCGCGGGGGCCGGTCGCGTGGAGCGACCTCGCGAGCCGGGCCGCCGGGCTAAGCTACGCGGAGGTGGCGCGGGCCGCGGACGACGTGATCGAGGACGCGCTGGTTTCTGGCCGGGCCCGGGTTCGACAGGAGGAAATCGGTGCGATGCTTGAGGAGCTGAAGGCGACCGGGGAGCGGTTCGGGAGGCGCGGGCGTAGTCGGCGCTCGATCTCGACATGGCCAACGGGGGCGAGGGGAGGAATCGGCACTTCATTCTCCAGGGTGTGACGGCGACCGAGGCGTACCGCTATCCGGGAGGCGGCGGCGATGGTCCCAGTGTTCCCCAACGGAATCGGCCCGAACACGCCGCGGCTTTACGAGGGCAGCTGGACGCCGGGATGGAAGAGGGATTGGGGCTTCAGGTCGAGTTCGAGAGTTTCCCCGATGTGTGCAGCTGGCCTTCGAGAGCCTCGCACGGGATCGCTCCGGAATCGAGCTGCTGAACGTCTGCCACGAGGACAAGACTACCCTGGCGACCGGCTTCGCGCCCGACGGCAAGCTCGGTCAATTGAGAGCGTAGCGTAGATAGATAGAGTCGAGCAGCCGCCTGTTGTCTCGGGGGCGAGTGCTGCTATCCTCCGGGTGCTCCAGATAGACGACGATCAGTTTCTCGAATCAGGAGTTCGAGCAGCTGAAGGATGCGATTCCATTCGAAGCCGAGAAGCCGCCGAACGCGCCTGCGACACGTCGCGCTCCGAATCAGTGGCCATTGCCGCCTTGACGAGCGGGCATGGCAGAGCAGCAGGGCCCGTATGATTGCCTTCGTCCGGGCCGTGGAGGACGCTTGGCGCGCACGAGCGGAGGCTGGAGGATGAACCCAGAGAGTAGGGCGTCTTGTGGCTGACTACCTGGAGGACGGTGGAACGACTTAGACATTGAGCATCTGGCGTAGCCCGGCCGATACCTCATGCCTCCGTGGTCCTCCGCTTGTGATGGGCCTACTTCTACAGGCCGATCAGCGAAACATGTCCGTTTGCTCAACCTCATCTTCCTTCGCTAGTGTCTCTGGAAGAAACGCAGGAATCTCCAGCCGTGGGTTCCGGGTGACTGTTAACCGCCCTGGCTCAGTGAGGTTCCGCACTACCCCACGACCAATGGCACGGCGCAGGATCTCATGCGCATGTTTTCGCCGACACAGAGAGGCATCAACCACGGGGTAGACATCATCTTTGAGCCATACTGTCTTGCCCCCAAAGTGGTTCTCGATCAGCTCGGTGATCGCTCGGTCAGGAGATCGCGTTACAGAAATCAGAATCCCCTGCTCGGGCCGATCTCGCTCGTAAGCGGTGAAGCTGCCGTCCGGAAGTTCATGCCACAATGCGCGTTTCATCACCTGCCATCCCTTCAAGCTGTTGGTCGCGTGAAAGAGAACATACTTGATCGCGCCGGAGTCACCTCGCATGACAACCCAAAAAATATGCTCAGCCTTCAATTGGTCAGAAAAGAGCTTCACGGTGGCTTCGAAACGCTTTTCGTGGTTGTTGATCGAGGTCAGCGAACGCCATTCGCCAGTGCCAAACAGCTCATCCAGTATGGTGGACTTGTCTGGAACACGGAGAGCCATGTCCACGTACCGATACATGAAGTTGATCAAGGCCTCCGTCTTTCCGGCTGTAAGTAGTCGGTTCATAAACGGCATTGAGAGTTTAAATCCGAACGGATCGATGAATGCGAAAGATGGTGGCAATTCCGTACCGGCGCGTTCCAATCCGTCCAGAGCCTGCGATAGGGCTGACTCATAGTCGGTTCGATGCACATGTGTGCTGATCCGAGAAGGCAAGGGTCCGATCCTGGTGATCTCTTGACACAGCAGATTGGCATTCAAATCATTTAGCTCAAAGAAGTGGCAAGCGATGGCGACACGATCAAGAATCCGAGAAAGATGTTGGTGACCAAGTAGCTTCTCCAAGACCAGAATGGGCGATCCGGCGTCACCGCTAGCGTGTCTACCTCTCCCCGCATGACAGTCCAAATAGAGGAGTTGGCCCTTGAAGGCGGAGAGAATAGGGAACCAACCGTTTAGGTACCTTGCTAGGATACGGTGGGGGATTATGCCCTTGAGTTGACGCGGGCGGGTTCCTGCTCCACCTTTTCGGG
>JAPPNM010000031.1 GCA_028873825.1 Gemmatimonadota bacterium
GCCAGCCCGGCGCCTCGCCGCTCTCGGTGCTCGGGCGGCTTTATCCACGGACTGATAGGGAGCCCCGGGACGTGCCCACGGTAGCGACGCCGGCGATTCTGCTCCGCGCCCATCCCTACTCGGAGAGCAGCCGCGTGTTGAGGTTCCACACCCGTGAACTCGGGCTGTTGGGCGTGATGGCGCGAGGCGTCCGGCGCGGCGCCTCCGGAGGAAGGGGCGCTCCCGGCACCTTCGGAGAGGGAACGGCCGTAATCGCGGTACGCGAGAGTCGCGACCTCCAGTCGCTGGTCGAGTTCACCTCCGAGAATGCCCGGCTCGGACTGGCCGGCGATCTCCGGCGGCTGGCGGGTGCGTCGATCGCGGCCGAACTGGTGCTCCGGCATACGGGCCAGGAGCCGCACGCGGAGCTCTTCGACGCCCTTTCCGCGGGACTCGACCGGCTTGCAGGGAGCGTCCCCGGCGACGTCGGGGGAGATGTCCTGGCGTTGTGCTGGAGGATGGTTCAGGTTCTCGGTTTCGGTCCCGAACTGTCCGCCTGCACGATGTGCGGCCGGTCGCTCGAAGAGGGGGAAATGGGATGGTTCGACCTCGCGGAGGGGGGGGTGCGCGGAGGGGAATGCTCCCCGCCCGGGGGTTTCCGCCGAATCGGTCCCGTGGCGCGGACGCAGCTCCTGAGTCTCCTTCGGGGCGACGTTCCCCCCGGCCTCCTGAAGCCCCGCGCCCACCTGTCGCTGCTGGACGACTTCACCGCCTTTCACATGCTGGGCGGCCGCCGTCTCGGCTCCTTCCGCTTCCTCGAGCTCCCCGATGACGCAGAGCGCGAACACCCCGCCGGGGACCCCGGAGGTTAGACGCAGCCTCGTCCTCGGCACGGCGGGGCACATCGATCACGGCAAGACGTCGCTCGTGCGCGCCCTCACCGGGGTGGACACCGACCGGCTCGCCGAGGAGAAGAGGCGCGGGATCACCATCGAACTCGGCTTCGCGCGCTACGACCCGGCCGGCCGGATTTCCTTCGGCATCGTGGACGTTCCCGGGCACGAGGGCTTCGTCCGCACCATGGTGGCCGGCGCCACCGGGATGGACATCGTGCTTCTCGTCGTCGCGGCCGACGAGGGGGTGATGCCCCAGACCCGCGAACATCTGGCGATCGTGAATCTCCTGGGAGTCGCAGCCATCGTGGTGGCCGTCACGAAGGTGGATCTGGCCGACGCCGAATGGCTCGAGCTGGTGACCGAGGACGTGCGGGACCTCCTCGCGGGGACACCCTACGAGGACGCGGAGATCGTCGAGACTTCAGTTCGTTCGGGCGCGGGCCTGGCGGCGCTGGAGGACGCCCTCTTGCGCGCCGCCGGGGCGGCCCGCGAGCGCGTCGCGGACGATCTGGCACGATTGCCCGTCGACCGGGTCTTCACCATGGAGGGAGCCGGCACGGTCGTGACCGGAACACTCTGGTCCGGGCGGGTGGCCCGCGGCTCGACGGTGCGGATCCTCCCGCGCGGCGAGAAGGCGCGGGTCCGCGGGGTCCAGGTACACGGAGCCCGGGTCGAGAGCGCGGTTGCCGGGCAACGGACCGCACTCGCTCTCACGGGAGCGGCCGTACGTCGCGGGATGATCGCGCGCGGCGACGTGCTCGTCGCCGACCGCAGCTGGTCCCCCTCGACGATGCTGACGGTCGAACTCCGCGCCCTGGCGGAGAGCGGGCGGCGGCTGGAAACCGGACAGAGAGTTCGGATCCACCTGGGCACCGTCGAGGTGATGAGCCGCGTGGTCGTCTTCGGGACGGGGGAGATCCGGCCGGGCGAAAGCGCGCTCGCGCAGGTGAGGCTGGAGGGGCCCGTCGTCGCGAGATGCGGAGACCTCTTCGTCGTGCGCTCCTACTCTCCCGTTACGACCATTGCGGGCGGTGTCGTCCTGGAGCCGGCGCCGCCGAAGCGGAAGCGGATTTCCGAGAGTGAGCGGACAGCTCTGAACCGGTTGTCGCGGGGTGGTGTCCCGGCCGTTCGGGGCGCGGTTGCGCTGGCGGGCTGGCAGGGGCTCCACGCAGGCGACATGGGGGTGCGGGCCGGCTGGCGGGGGGACCGCGCCTGCACGGTTGACGTCACGCTGCGACGCATCGGCGGCGCGCTCTTCGATTCCGGGATCGTGGCCGAAGGGGAGGACCGGCTCCTCGCGGCGGTGCGCGGCCACCACCGCCGCAGACCGCTCGATGCCGGCGTTCCTCTCTCCGATCTTCGCGCGGCACTGCCGTCGCGCGCCCATCCCGAACTCGCCGACGGTCTTGTGGCGCGGCTGTTCGGGCGGGACCGGTTGGTCGTCGAGGGAACGATCGCCCGGCTCCCCGGGTTCCAAGCGGCGCTGTCGCCGGAGGACAGGGAGTTGGCGCGGCGGCTCCGCGGCATCCTGGCGGACGCGGGACTGGAGGGTTTCACCACGGCGGAGCTGGAGGACCGGTTCTCCGGCCACGCTGAAACGGCCGCCGTCCTCGCCTTCCTGGCCGGCAGGGGAGAGGTTCGGCTCCTGGCCGGTCGACTATGGGTAGCGGCGGCGGCGCTGGACGGGGCCGTCGATAGGGTGGTCGAGGTGCTCGGTGGACAGGAGGGGCTCGGGCCCGCCGACTTTCGCAGGGTGCTCCCGGTAACCCGCAAACACCTGATTCCGATACTCGGATACCTCGACGGGCTGGGCGTGACCACGCGACTGGAGACGGGACGCCGGGTCTCTGCCGCGCGTCCCCCGGGGGGACCGCCACGAGGGCCGCGGTGAGGAACCCCCGCTTGACCTCTTGCGTATGAATAGGGTATGATATTCGAGTCCGCGATTCCATCCACGGGTCCACGGGCAACCGGGTACGGGAGTCCCGTTCGGCGCAACTGGCGGCGTTTCCCGCGCGGGTTGCCGGATCCGGTCCCCGGGAGGGGCGAACGTACGAACGCTACCGATCCGAAGGCAGGAGACATAGTGAGACGCGCTCTAGGCGTCATGGTTCTTCTCTGTTCCGGCGGATTCGCTTCGGCGACCGCCCAGGAGCCTCTTGCGCCCCCGGGCGAACGCGGGCTCGGCTTCAAGCTGGAACAGAACTATCCGAACCCCTTCAATTCCGAGACGCGAATCCCCTTCGAGCTGGAGGAGGCGCTCTTCGACGAGGGGAAGCCGGTCACGGTGTCACTTCGGATCTACAACATCCTCCAGCAGTTCGTCGCCGCCCCCGTGGCCCTCGGGTATCCCGGCGGCGAGGGGTTGTCGTTGTTGCAGCTGGAGTACCTTTCGCCCGGCCGCTACGAAGCGTATTGGGATGGCCGGGACCGGCAGGGCAACAAGGTCGCCACCGGCGTGTACTTCGTTCAGATGCGGGTGGACGATCGCGGCCCTCCCCCCGTGCGCCGGATGTTCGTGACGAAGTAGGGCGGCGCGGCGCCTTGCAGCCCGTAGACAAAATCCCCCCGGCATTCGAACGGCGATGCATCCGCGCTGGCCGCTTCGCTT
>JAPPNM010000039.1 GCA_028873825.1 Gemmatimonadota bacterium
CCGCCCGAGCACCGAGAGCGGCGAGGCGCCGGGCCGGCAAGGCGCGACGAAGGGAGGGAAGGGACGACGCGGGGTGCGGTCATGGGCTCCGATCCGGCTGTGGAGGTTTGCGGGGGGCGGGAACGCCCGCCCAAGATCCGGCGGCGAGGCGAGGCGCGCAAGGCCGCCCCGGCGCCTCCCCAGGCGGGTCCGCGCGCCGCTAGCGGTCCTTGGATTTTGTCCACGGGCCGCTACGTCACCGCGAACCGGAGCGCGAAGGCGGCCGCCACCACGATCACCGCGGCGTTCAGTTCGCGGCGGCGCCCGCCCGCGACCTTGATCAGCACATGGGCGATGAAGCCGAGCCCGATGCCGGTCGCGATCGAGTAGGTGAATGGCATGGCCAGGGCGGTAACGATGGCGGGGACGGATTCCGTCAGGTCCTCCCATTCGACGCGGCGCATCGCGCGCGCCATCACGCACCCCACGAACATGATCGCGGGGGCCGTGGCGAAGGCCGGAACGGCGGTGGCGAGCGGCGCGAACCCGATCGAGACCAGGAACAGGCCCGCCGCCACCAGCGCCGTGATGCCGGTGCGTCCCCCCGCGCGCACGCCCGCCGCGCTCTCGATGTACGAGGTCGTGGTGGACGTGCCGAGAAGCGAACCGACGATCGTGGCCGAGCTGTCGGCCACCAACGCGCGCCGGAGTCCCGGAACCCGCCCGGCGCCGTCGGTCAGCTCCGCCTCGTTGAGCACCGCGACGAGGGTCCCGCTGGTGTCGAAGAGGTCCACCATGAGGAAGGCGAAGACGATCGTGAGGAGACCCGCCTCGAGCGCGGCCGCGATGTCGAGCTCGAAGGCGGTCGGAGCCAGCGAGGGCGGGGCTGCGACGAGCGACTCGGGGGCGGGCGAAAGCCCGGAGAACCAGCCGATTCCGGCCACGACGACGATGCAGAGCAGGACCGAGCCCGGCTGCTCGAGGTGCTCCATGGCCACGATCGCCACGAATCCCGCGACCGCTAGGAGCGCCGGCCATTCGGTGAGGTTGCCGAGCGTCACAAGCGTGGCGTCGCTCCCCGCCACGATCCCGGCGCCGCGAAGTCCGATGACGAAGAGGAAGAACCCGATCCCGGCCGCGATCGCGTACTTCTGCGAGCGCGGAATCGCGTTGACCACCCATTCGCGGACCGGCAGAACCGACAGGAGGAGCATCAGCGCGCCCGAACAGAAGACCGCCCCCAGCGCGGCCTGCCACGGGAGCCCCATCGTGCCGACCACGACGGCGGCGAAGTACGCGTTCAGTCCCATCCCCGGGGCCAGCGCGACGGGGAAGTTGGCGTAGAGCCCCATGACCGCCGACCCGAAGGCCGCGGCCAGGCAGGTCGCCACCAGCACCGCCCCGGCGTCCATTCCCGCGCCGGCCAGGATCTGCGGGTTCACGAAGATGATGTACGCCATGGTGAGGAAGGTCGTGAAACCGGCCACGACCTCTTGGCGGAGGGACGATCCCCGCCGCTCCAGCTCGAAGTGCTTCAGCACCGGCGTTTCTCCGTTGTGGACGGCGGGTTACGGCTTCAACGGGCGATTCGGCACGACTTCAACGGGCGATTCGGCATCCCGGACAGGGGCTCGGTCGCGATGCTACTCCCTCTCCAACACGCAGTACCGGTACAGCTTCAGCGTCTCCCGCCAGTCCTCTGGATACTCCGCCACCACGTTCCCCATCCCGTACTCCTCCGCCAGCTCCGCGAACGACCCCGACCCGGCCACCCTGAACGGCGCCTCCGTTTCGAACACGGTCAGATCGGGGAACCCGGTCGGGAACGACGCCCCCATCGCCTTCTCCACCCCTTCGAGCCTCTCGCGGTCCTCCTCGGTGTCGAAGTCGCGATCCTGCAGGTCCACCGAGAAGTAGTCGAACGCGATCCGAAACGAGGACATCGCGCTCGCCAGCCGGTTCAGGAACGGCATGATCGACTCGGGCGGCAGGTACATGGTGTTGCCCTCCCAGACCATCGCCGTGGGCGCTTCGGGATCGAAGCCGATTTCGGCGAGGCCGTCGGGCACGTCGACTTCCAGGTAGTTGCCGAAGACCGACGGCGCCTGCTCGATCCCGCGCCCCGCCAGCACCGTGCGCTTGAAGTCGAGCACCGCCTTCTGGTCGACCTCGAAGAACGCGGCGCCGGAACCGGCCAGGATGTGGGCGCGCATGTCGAAGCCGCCGCCGAGCAGAACCACCTGGCGGGCCCCCGCCGCGACGGCGCCCTCGACGAACCGGTTGAAGTAGCGCGTGCGAATGCGGACCATGGTGGTCGAGGGGGGAAAGGCCTCGTCCATCCTGAGGGCCGCCGACCGCGCCCGGTCGTTCGAGAACCACTCGGCGTACGGGTCGTCGAAGAGCCGGGGCGACTTCTCCGGCTCCAGGGCCCGGATGGACGCGATCACGAACGCCGTCGCGCCGATTTCGTTGATGTCGCTCATGGTCGGGTGGTGTCGGGGGGAAGGAGGGCGAGCGATGGGGTTGCGGGGACCGCAAGTGGCCATCACGCGTGGCGAGATCGTCGAACGGTAGCTCCGGCCGCCCGTTGACGAAACCCTCCCGGCGATCGCGCGGATTCATCCGCGGTTTGCCGGCGGGTCCGCCGGTCAGCGCCGCGGCGACCTGCGCGCCACCAACACCCCTGCCAGTATGACCGCCGCGCCGAAAAGCTGCTGCCGGGTGGGTATCTCCGCCAGCCACAGCCACGCCCCGGCCAGCGCGACCAAGGGGACCAGGTTCTGGTATACGCTGGTTCGGCTCTGCCCGATGGCCCGCACTCCGCGGTACCACAGCGGGTAGGCCACGGCGATTGCGAAGACCCCCGCGTACGCGATGCCGAGCCACGCCCCCGCCGAGATCGCGGCCCAGTCGGTGCGGAGCAGGTCCGGGATTCCCATCGCCACTACGACGGGCAGGCCCGCCCACAGCGTCCACGCCGTCATCTCGAGGACGCCGCGCCGCTTGGTCATGCGCCTGCCGAAGACCGTGTACACAGACCAGGACAGCGCCGCGCCCAGAACAAGCAGGTCGCCGATGCGGGCGCCGCCCGTCTGGTGCGCCCCGCCGGTCACGAGGATCGCCATCCCCGCCAGCGTGGCCAGGGCGCCGGCCAGTATCGACGGGTTGAAGCGTTCCCAGCCGGCCGCCACCGCGATGAAGAGAACCCACACCGGCACCGTGGAGAGCAGGAGCGCCGCGTTTCCGGTTAGCGTGAGGTCGAGCCCGAAGACGAAGCAGACCTGGTAGACGACGTGGCCGGCGGTGCCCAGCGCGATGACCGTCCGCCAGTCCCCGCGGGCGGGAACGAGCCGGCGCCCCTGGGCGCGGAGCAGGACCCAGATCGCGAGCGCCGCGCACGGGAAGCGGAGCGCGTTGAAGGCGAGGGGTTCGACTTCGCGCAGGACCGCCTTCACGACGGGAAAGTTCATCCCCCAGATGACCGCGGTCAGGACGAGACCGAGGTCGACGGTGAGGTCGCGGCGTCCGCGGGGGAAGCGGCGCCGCGGGCGGCGGCGCGTCCGGGGGCGTCCGCCGCCGCGCGGCTCGCCGACGTTCGAAGCCGTCAAGCGTCGCGCGCCGGCAGTCCGCGAATGTCCCCGTGCGAACGCATCGCCCTTCCTTCCGTCAGTGCCAGCGGCGGTTCGTCTCGGCCTTGTGGAGAATATGGTCCCTGAGTCGGCGCGCCACGCCGTGTTCGATGCAGGGAACGGACACGGTATCGCTGGCCAGGGCGATCTCGAGGGTCGCGAGCCCCCTCCGGCGCTCCAGCGGCGACCGCCTCACCGTCACGCTCTGCGCCTTGCGGAAGAGGAACGCGTCGACCCTGCGGCCCACGAGTCCGCTGCGGACGGCCAGACCGTCCTCGTCGTGAAGGTATCCCCGGCGGCGCCAGCGCTGGAGCGCGACGAGACCGCCGATCAGGATCCAGGAAAGACCCCATGCGCCGGAGAATGCGGCCCACGCCCGCGTGGGCCCGGTCAGGGAGAGCAGCAGGAGCGAGCCGCCCAGCGCGGGCACGCCGCCGGTCCGAAGCAGGAGCGCCTGGACGTAGACGCGGGAGACCCGGGTGAACGGCCCGCTCTTGGGCAGGAGCACGACTCCCGCGCCCTCGCGGCCGAACACCCCGGAGCGCAGTTCGTCCGCCAGCCGGGCGTCCAGCAACGGGACTTCGAGCACGTCGGGGACATCGTGATGCGATGATGCGCGCGCATCGGCGGCCGGATGGACGCGCAGGCGATAGCGCCGGAAGCACCGCATGACCGCGTCCTGGTAGAGCGTGAGCTGCTGAATCCTGGCGGTCTCGACGGTGACTTCCCTCCGGGTGAGGAGGCCGCCGCGCGAGCGGTAGGCGGTCCCCTCGCGCCAGAGCGTGAAGCCGTGGTGGCGGAGCAGCGCGGTTCCGATCCCGAGGGCCAGGACTACGGCCAGGGCGGCGAGGACGAGGCCGCCGGCGAAGGTTGTGTCGCCCAGGGCGTCGGAGCTGGCGATGGTGGCTTCGGCGGTCTCGAGCGCGGGGCGTACGAACTCCTCGGAGAACCCGAAGGTCTCGGCGAACCGGTAGGGCAGCTCGCGGGGACGTCTCCAGGCCGCCGCGATAAGCATCGCGGCAAGCAGGACGATGTCGCGCCCGATGCCGATGCGGACCATGTCGCTGCCGCCCAGCTTGAGAAGGGGTTCCCCGGGGGTCCGGTTGCGATCCCGCAGCCCGCCGTCCTCCTCGGGCGGCGCGGGCGTCCCGGGGCGAGCCTCGCGGGTTCGCGCCGCGGCGGCTATCCTCGCGCGAAGCTCGTCCGCGAGGGCGGCGCGGACGGACGGCAGCTCGCCCTCGGTCGTCCCCGACCCGGCCGTGTCCATCCTCACCGTGACCAGCCCGAGCAGGCGGTCGACGGGCGAACGCCGGACGTTGATTCCCTGGATGCGTTCGAAGGGCAGGTCGAGGGCGGTCTTCCTGAACACGCCCTCGCGAATGAGGATGCGGTCTTCGGCGATCCTGAAGCGGAAGAACCAGTACTTGAGAACCGCTCCCGCAACGACGGCCGCGATCGCGGCCGGGATCAGCAGGGGCGCGTGGGGTGCCCCCCTGACAAGGACCGCGATCGCGCCGAAGGTGGCGACGAGCTGGACGTAGCCCCGCACGGCGTTGCGCAGCGTCCTGCCCACGAAGAACACCGCCGCGAACGGGGAGATTCGCCTCCAGGCGCCGGGGTCGGGGTCGGGTGGGTTCGGCAAGGCTCGGCGGACGTGGGCGGGTCAGTGCCAGCGCCGGCGGCTCGACTCGGCGCGGTGGAGCACGCGGTCCCGCAGACGGCAGGCCAGGCCGTGGTCGATGTACGGGACGGCAACCCGCCCGCAGGCGAGCTGGACCTGCAGCGTCGCGAGCCCCTTGCGGCGTTGCAGCGGCGACCGGTTGACGGCGACGCCCTGCGCCTTGCGGAAGAGGAACGCGTCGACCTTGCGGCCGAAGAATCCGCTGCGGCTCGCCAGGCCGTCGCGGTCGTGAAGGTATGCCTGACGGCGCCAGCGCTGCCAGGCGAGAAGGGCGGCGGGCGGCACCAGGACGAGCCACCAGAGGAAGACGCCCAAGGCCGCGGCCACCGCTGCGCCGCCGCCGGGCGACGGGGCCGGGAAGCCCTCCCCGGGCGGCGCCCCTGCCCCGTCCGCGAAGTGGGCGCCCGCGAGCGCGGCAAGCAACGGCGCCAGGAGGGGTGCCGAGACCAGCGCGGCCGCGACGCTGATGCGCAGCGTGAGCGCCCGGACGTAGTGGGGCGAGACCCGGACGAACCCTCCGTCCTGGGGCACCAGCGTAAGCGACCCGCCTTCGCTTCCGAACACCTCCGACCGCAGCTCCTCGGCCTTCGGGGCCTTGAGGAACGGCACTTCGAGCACCTCGGTCCTGCCGATGCCGGTTCCCTCGACTCCCTGGCCCGGGAGCAGAGCGGCCGGCAGCGCCCGCAGCCGGAATCCGCGGAGGAGGCGCATCAGGAGGTTCTGGGACAGCGTGAGCTGCTGAATCTTGGCTGTTTCGACCACGACCTCCCTCTGCGTGAGCAAACCCGCGCGCGACCGGAACGCGCCGCCCTCGCGCCAGAGGGTGAAGTCGTGGTAGCGCAGGAACGCCCCGCCGATCACAACAGCCAGCACAAGGGCCAGCCCGGAGAGCACGAATCCCGCCACCAGGAGCGTCTGCACGATCTCGTCCGCGGCCTGGAAGGCGGCCTCGGCGGATTCCATGGCCGACTCGACGGCGTCCTCGCCGATCTGGAGGACTTCGCTCAACAATCCGAGGAACGCCGCCGCGAGCACGATGTTGCGGTTGGCCAGGCCGATGCGGACGATGTCGCCGGCGGCGAGCCTGAGCACGATCTCCCCGCGGGCTCCGGCCCGCCCGGCCGCGGCGGGGGCGACCTGGCCGGCCGGCTGCCCGTCGTCGTCCCCGGCCGCGCCGGCGCTCCGCGCGGGACCTCCGGCCCCCGCCTTCGTGCGCAGCCACTCCGCCAGACCGGTGCTCACCGACGGCAATTGGCCCTCTGCGGCGACCGATCCCGCAGTGTCCAGGCTGACGGTCACGAGGCCCAGGATCCTGTCGACCGGCGAGCGCTCGACGTTGATCCCCTGAACGCGGTCGAAGGGCAGATCGAGCGCGGTCTTCCGGAACACGCCCTGCCGGATCAGGATCCGGTCCTCTTCGAGCCTGAACCGGAAGAACCAGTACTGGAGCACCCCTCCTGCGACTATGGCCGCGATTCCGAACGGGATCGCCAGTACGGCGGCGGGAATCCGCTCGATCAGAACCGCGAGCGCACCGAAGGCGGCGACGAGCTGAATGAAGCTGCGGGCGAAGTTCCTGACGGTCCTCCCGGCAAAGAAGACGATCGCGAACGGGGAGGTCCGCTGCCACACGCCGGCGCGGACGCGTCGCCGCTCGAGTGCATTGATGGTGCGGTCCACTGGCCGCTAGTCCGCCGTCTCTTCCGACTCGGCTTCGATCCTCGCCGACACGTAGACGCGCAGCTCTTCGGCCGTGTCCGCGCCCAATCCGCAGATTTTGTGCCCGCCCGCGCCCGCCGGAAAAACGGACAGATTGGCCAGGCCGAACCGGCGGTCGAGGGGGCCGCTGTCGGTCGCGGTGTGCTGGACCCGGTTGAACGGGACGGCTTTCACCGAGCGCCACAGAACCCCGGACCTGTGCAGGATGTCCTTCTCGCACACCACGTAGCCGCGGCGCGGCACCGCGATCGTCGGCCAGAGCAGGGCCCACGCGGAGATCGCGGCGACTGCGGCCCACATGGCCGGCAGCAGCCCGGCGACGGCGCGGACCAGGGGTCCCGCGCCCCCCGAGGTCGCAAAGAAGTGGATCGCGGCCGCAACGACGGCCAGCACGGCGATGCGCAGGAGCGCACCGGCCCGGAGGCGCCGCGCGAAGCGCGGGTGGAGGGGCTGCCAGTCCAGGTCTTCGGCGCTGGGGATGGAGTCCGGGGGAACTTCGGGGTTGACGAACATGGCGATTCTCCTTTGGGGACCGGGCCCGCCCGGCGTCACCGCACCTCGAACGTCAGCGTCGCCCAGTTCGATTCGTAGTCCGCGTCCGCCTCGTCCGTCGTCTCCACCATGTGGATGGTCCGCACGTACCAGCGCCCCTTGCCGCCCAGCGGAATGGTGGCGACCCCGTCCCCATCCGTGCGCGTGGCTACCGCCTCAACATGCTCCCCCGCCTCGTTGTGCCCGTGATAGCCCTCGTAGTTCGCATAGACGAGCTGGTCGGCGACTGGCTGCCCCGCACGCATGAACCGCACCTGCAGTTCGTCGCCCACGCTCAGCTCGTAGGGGTTGCCGAGGGGCATGAACTCGACGGGGTAGCCCAGTTCGTGCTCCCACTGGCCGCTCCGCGCCTCCCCCACCTGCACTAGCGCCTTGACGTGCTTGCTGTAGCGCTCGGTTGCGTCGTCGTTCGTCTTCCCGGCAGCCTCGCGCTGCTCGATCAGGTCGGTGATTCCGTCGTGGACCAGGTATTCGTTGAAGTCCTCGGCGCTCAGGGTGATCACGCGCGCCGCCGTCGACACGCCGATCAGGTAGGTGCCCGGGTCGCCCGTCTCGAAGGCCAGCAGGGCGGTGTCCACGCTGTCGGGGCTCCAGTGGAAGACCGCAGAGTCCCGCCACGCCGATTCGGGGGGATGCACCACGCCGGCGGGTCCCACAACGCTCACGTCCAGCATGCGGTCGCGCGCGATCGCATTCTCGCTCTTGTCGAAGTCACCGTTGTACAGCGCGACCGTCGCGGTCGAGTTGGGTTCGAGGAAGAAGCTGTCGAGCTTGAGGAAAAGGGTGTGGGCGCGCGCCGCCGTTACGATCAAGACGCTGAGCGCGGCGAGGGCGGCCAGGGTGAGGGTGACGCGTCGTCCGATCTGCATGTCGAGTCCTCATGATTCGGGTTCTGTGGCAGGTGCCCGGAGAGCCCATGGAAGCCCCGCGGCGCGCCGCTCTCGCTGCGCGCGGATTCACCCGCGGGCTCCAAGAGTAGCGCCACCGGCCGGATCGGGCACTTCCTGCGCCTCGCCCAGCCGCCCGAAGCGCAGGAACAGCGCCGGGACGACCACCATGTTCAGGAAGGTCGAGGTGAGCAGGCCCCCCAGCACGACGACGGCGAGCGGCGCCTGGATCTCCTTGCCGGGCTCTCCGATCCCCAGCGCCAGCGGGATCAGCGCGAGGCCGGCGGTGAGCGCGGTCATCAGGATCGGGGCGAGGCGCTCCGTCGAACCGCGGCGTATGCTGTCGGCGGCGGAGAACCCGGCCGCCTGCAGGTCCCGGTAGCGGCTCACGAGCAGAATGCCGTTGCGCACCGCGATGCCGAAGAGCGTGATGAACCCGACAAGCGTCGCGACGTTCACGGTCCCGCCGACCGACAGGACCGCCAGCACCCCGCCGGCGAGCGCCAGCGGCAGGTTCACCATGAGCAGCAGCGCGGTGCGAACGCTGTCGAAGGTGCGGAACATGATCAGGAAGATCGCCGCGATCGAGAAGAGCGACAGGATCGTTATCCGGCGCGCGGCCTCCCGGCCGCTCTCGAACTGGCCCCCGTACCGCACGAAGTACCCCGGCGGCAGCTCCACGTCGTCCGCCACCCGCTCCCCGAGCTCCCCCACCGCTCCCCCCACGTCCCGTCCCGCCACGTTCGCGCTCACCACGATCTTGCGCTGCACGTTCTCGCGGCTGATCGCGTTCGGCCCCCTTCCCGGAACGACGACGGCGAGCTGAGAGACCGGCACGGTGGCCCCCGCGGCAGTCGTGACCGGGGTGCGGCGAATGGCCTCCGCGTCGTTTCTGTGCGCGTCGCCGTACCGCACGACCAAGTCGAAGGCGCGCTGCCCCTCGCGCACCATCGAGACCTCCTCGCCTTGGAACGCCACGTCCACGGCCCGCATCAGCGCGCCCGGCGTTACACCGTACCGGGCCATCGCGCGCCGGTCCGCGCGGATCTGGAGCTGCGGGACCTCGGCCTGCTGCTCGACGGCGACATCGACGAGCCCGGCGACTCCCTGCGCCACCCCTTCGATCTCGCCCGCGATCTCGCGCAGCCGCCGCAGGTCCGGTCCGAAGAGGTTCACGGCGATCGCGGCCCGCGTCCCCGAGAGCATGTGGTCGATCCGGTGCCCGATCGGCTGTCCGATCGTGACGTTGGTCCCCGGCATCCCCCGCAGGCCGTCCCGCAGCTCGGCCATCACGGCGGCGAGCTCGCGGCCCGACAGGTCGAGCCGCGCGTCCACCTCCGATGCGTTGGCCCCCTGGGCGTGCTCGTCCAGCTCGGCGCGGCCGGTCCGGCGCGACGTCGACACCACGGCCGGGTGCGCCAGCAGCCGCCGTTCGACCCGCGCGCCGATCGCGTCGGATTCGTCGAGCGCGGTCCCCGGCGCGCTCGCCACCGAGACGGTGAGCGAGCCCTCCTGGAACTCGGGCAGGAAGGCGCGGCCCAGTCCGGGCACGAGGGCGAGGGTGCCCCCCAGCAGGAGTGCGGTGCCCGCCATCACTGCTCCCGAGCGCCGCAGCGCCCACTCTAGCACGCCCCGGTACGCATCCTCGATTCCCCGCAGCAGCCACGGCTCGCTCCGCGGGCCGCGCCCGCGATCCCGGCCGAGCAGCAGGTGACACAACGCCGGGGTCACCGTCACGGCCACCAGCAGCGATGCCAGAATGCTCACGACGTAAGACAGCCCCAGCGGACGCAGCATGCGCCCCTCCACTCCCGACAGGAAGAAGAGCGGCACGAAGACGATCGTGATGATGACCGTCGCGCTCAGGATCGGGGCCCGGATTTCGCGGGCCGCGTCGCGGATCACCCCCAGCGGCGCACGGCGTCCTCCCTCCGGCCGCCGCCGGTTCTCGCGCAGCCGGCGGTGCGCGTTCTCGACGAAGATGATGGCGTCGTCGACCAGCGCCCCGACCGCGATCGCCATCCCCCCGAGAGTCATAGTGTTGATGGTGCCGCCCACGGCGCGCAGGGTGACGACGGCGAGCGCGAGCGAGAGGGGGATGGCCAGCACCGAGACCGCCGTCGTGCGCGCGTTCCACAGGAAGAGGAGGAGGATGACGATCACGAGCAGCGCCCCGTCCCGCAGCGCCGTCACCACGTTGTCCACCGCGAGCGAGATGAAGTCGGCCTGCCGGAAGATCCCCCGCTCGAAGGAGACGCCCGCGGGCAGCGAAGGTTCGATCACGTCCAGCTCGGCGTCGATCCGGCGCGTGAGTTCCAGCGTGTTGGCGAGCGGCTGCTTCTGAACCGAGAGGACGACAGCGGGCGCTGCGTTCACCGACGCCGTGCCGAAGCGCACCCGGGGACCGATGCGCACCTCGGCGAGGTCCTCGATGAGCACGGGAACGCCGTTCCGCACGGCGACGACGGTCAGGCCGATATCCTCCAGGTCGCGGGCGCGCCCGATCCCCCGGATGAGGACCTCTCCCCCGCCGGCGCGGTAGATCCCCCCCGACACGTTGCGGTTGGATTCGGCGGCCGCGTCCAGCACCTCGCCCAGAGCCACCCCGTACGCCAGCAGCCGCTCCGGATCGAGCAACACCTGGTACTGGCGCACCTGCCCCCCGATCACAGCCACCTGCGCCACCCCCGGCACCGCCAGCAGCCTGGGGCGGACCGCCCAGTCGGCCGCCGTGCGCGTCTCCATGAGCAGGTGGGGAGGCGCACTCATCCCGACGAGGAGGATCTCGCCCATGATCGAACTCACCGGAGCGAGGAGCGGCGCGCTCGCGTCCTCGGGAAGCCGGGCCGCCACGGCCTGCAGCCGTTCGCTCACGATCTGCCGGGCCCGGAGGATCTCGGTGCCCCAGTCGAAGTCCACCCACACGATGCTGATCCCCCGGGCGGAGCTCGAACGTACCCGCCGCACTCCCGCCGCCCCGTTCACGGCGGTCTCCACGGGAAAGGTGACCAGGCTTTCGACCTCTTCGGGCGCCATCCCGTGCGCGTCGGTCAGGACGGTGACCGTCGGCGCGGTGAGGTCCGGGAAGACGTCGACGGGGAGGGTCGCCGCCACCCAGCCTCCGCCCGCCAGCAGGACGGCCGCGGCGCATACGGTGAAGAAGCGGTGTTCCAGCGAGGCGCGGACCAGCAGATCGAGGAAACCGGTGCGGCCGCCCGCTCCCTCCGCCGGCGCGTCCCGGGCGGGAATGCTCACGGCGGTGCCGGCGGCGCGGCTTCAGTCGGCGGAAGGCCGGACGGACCGGGCCGGCGCGGAAGCACGCTTACCGTCCCTCAGTGCGGATGGCCGTGGTCGGAGATCTCCGCGTCTCCGAGCGAAGCCAGCCTCACTTGGTAGGCGCCCGTCGTCACCACCTGTTCGCCGCTCGCGATCCCACCCGCGACCAGCACCCACGCTCCGTCCGAGGGCCCGGTCTCCACCACCCGGCGCCGGAACGCCTCGCCCCCGACCTTCACGTACACCACCGCCAGACCGTCCTCCTCCAGTACGGCCGCGGCCGGCACGGCGACCCCATCGACCTCGTCCCCCACGAACAGGTGCCCTCTCGCGAGCATCCCCACCTTGAGCGCCCCGTCCGGGTTGGCGACGGCGAGACGGACGGGCAGGGTGCGGCTCTCCGGGTCGATCACGCTGCCGACCGAGACCACCCGGTCGGTGCGGTGAACCCGCGACGCACCCTCGGCCGTGAACCACGCTCCCCTGACGCCGCCGGCCTCCCCGGCGTTCCGGGCCGTGACGCGGGCCACGAGCCAGAGCGTCTCCGGGTTGACCACGGTGAACGCGTGCGTGCCCGCCCCGACGTGCTGGCCGGGCGCTACGAGACGCTCGGAGATTACCCCGGCGATCGGGGTGCGGAGGTGGTAGAGATGGGGGTCCGCGTCGTCCTCGCCGTCCCCCGCGTGCGTCCCGCCCAGAGCTTCGAAGGCGGCGCGCGCCACCTCGAGTTCGTGCTGTGCGTGGTCGAGGCGGCGCCGTGCGACGGCGCCGGCCGCGAAGAGCTGTTCCGCCCGGGCCGCCTCGCGCTCCGCGGCCGCCACGTCGGCACGGAGACGGGAGTAGGAGTCGTCGATGCTGGTCGGCGCGATGAGCGCCAGCGTCTGTCCCGCCCGGACCCGGTCGCCCGGGTTCGGCACGGTCGCCCGGGCCACGATCAGACCCGCCACAAGCGTCGAGATGTGCGCGAGGCCGCCCCCGGGCGCCGCGATCTCGCCCGCCGCCGGGATCGTGCGCGGAATCCGGCGCTTTTCGGCCAGCGCCACCGCGAACGGCATCGACCACTGCTCCTCCTTCGACAGCGCGATGAGCCCGGGCGGCGGCGGCTCCGCGTCGTGCGGCAGCGCGTCCTCGCTCTCGAAGACCTGCAGCTGTCCGACCGGGATCGCGTGCTCGGCGCCCCCCGCGACCAGCGTAAGGTCGGCGCGCCACGTGCCGGTCGCCGCGAGGACTGGCGCGGCCGCGTAGACCCCGGGTCGGGCGGGCGCGGCCATCGCGATCTCCTCCCGAGAGCCGCCGGGTCCGCGGAGCAGCAGCGTCAGCGCCCCCTCCCGCACGGGTTTCCAGCCGTCCAGCCAGGTGAGGTGGATCGCCCAGGGGTCGCCGCGGACGTCGCGCACATGGGGCGGATACTCGACGAAGAGCTCGAGCGCGTCGGTCCAGCGGGTGACGATCCCGCCGCCCCCGTGCGAATGGTCGTCCCGGGCGGCTGCGTCGGCCGCGGGCCGGGAGCAGGCGGCGCACCAGAGCGCGAGCGCGGCCGGCGCGGCCCTCTTCAGGGGTGCGGGCACCGACCGGCGGCTGCCGGCAGCCTGCACCGCGGCCGACCCCTCGCTACCTGCGAACCGCCCCGGCGCCGCGTTCCCCGGCCCCCTGCCCCTCCCCGTGCGAACGGTACTCATCTATTCCTCCGTGACGTGGTGACGCGGGCATATTGGGCCCGGTCCCCCGCCGGGACAACCGTCGGGCCTGCCCCGCGTCCGCGCGCCCACACCCTCCGCTTGCCGTCCGCCCCCCGGCCCGCGTAGGATCGGCGGACCCGAGGAGCCCGCCATGACCCACGACGAATACGTACGCCACGACGCCACGGCGCTGGCCGAGCTGGTGAGCGCCGGCGCGGTGGCGCCGCTGGAGCTGATCGACGCGGCGATCCGGCGGCTGGAGGCGGTCAACCCCGCGGTCAACGCCGTCGTGTACCGCATGGACGACGAGGCCCGGGCGCTGGCGGGCGGCGTGGACCGGGACGCCGTGTTCGCGGGCGTCCCCTTCCTGGCGAAGGACCTGCAAAGCGACTACGCCGGGCACCCCACCTCCTGCGGCAGCCGCCTGATGGCCGGTCGCGCGCGGGAGCGGGACACGGAGCTGGTACGGCGGGTGCGCGCAACCGGGGTAAGCGTCCTGGGCAAGACGAACGTGCCCGAATTCGGACTCCTCCCGTACACCGAGCCGGAGCTGTGGGGACCGTGCCGCAACCCCTGGGCGCCGGACCGAACGCCCGGGGGATCGAGCGGCGGGTCGGCGGCCGCGGTGGCCGCGGGCATCGTGCCGATGGCGGGTGGAGGAGACGGCGCCGGCTCGATCCGCATGCCGGCGTCGTGCTGCGGGCTCTTCGGATTCAAGCCGACCCGCGGCCGCAATCCCCGGGGACCCGGCCGGGTCGAGTCGTGGCGCGGCGCGGCCATCGAGCACGTGCTGACGCGCTCCGTGCGGGACAGCGCCGTCATGCTCGACGCGACCCACGGAGCGGATCCGGGCGCACCGTACGAGATCGCCCCGCCCGCCCGGCCCTTCGTCCGGGAGGTGGGCTCCGATCCCGGGCGCATGCGGATCGCGTGGACGACGGAGCCGACGCTGGGATCGTCGGTGCATCCGGACTGCGTCGAAGCGGTCGCAGGCGCGGTCGGCCTGCTGGAGGAGCTCGGCCACGAGGTGGTCGAGGCCTCGCCCCCCGTCGACCGCGCGGCGTTTGCGCGGGCGTTCGTGGTCATGCTGGCGGGGGAACTGGGAGCCGAGCTCGAGGAGCTGGCGAGAATGCTGGAACGGAAGCCGCGGCGGACCGAACTGGAACCCCTGACCTGGTGCCTCGGCCTGGTGTCGCGCGCCCTGTCGGCCCGGGAATACGCCGACGCGCTGCGGATACTGGAGTGCTGCGGCAAGCGGGTGGCCCGCTTCTTCACCGACGTGGACGCACTCCTGACCCCCACCCTCGCCACCCCGCCCCCGAAGCTCGGCGCCCTCTCCCCGGGACCGGCGGAGCACGTGCGGCTGCGGATGGTCGGCGCACTCGGATCGGGCAGAATCGTAAGGCTGGCAGGCCTGCTCGACCGGATGGCCGAAGGTGCCTTCGACTTCACCCCCTGGACGCCGGTGTTCAACATCAGCGGGCAGCCGGCGATGTCGGTGCCGCTTCACTGGAACGCCGAAGGTCTTCCGGTCGGCGTGCATTTCGCGGCGCGCGTCGGCGACGAGGCCGCCCTGCTGCGCCTCGCCGCCCAGCTCGAACGCGCGCGTCCCTGGTTCGACCGCCTCCCGGAGACGGGCGGACGCTAGTTGCGCACAACCCGTCCGCGGTCCCATTCTCGTGTCTCGGCGGTGCCCGAGACCGTGGGCGACGCGAGTCGGGAAGGCGACCCGGCGGAGGGGTCCGCCGGAGTCGGCGGAAAGAGAGAACGCGAGTGACGATCAGAGCAATGCGCTTGGCCGCGATCCTGGGCTGCGGAGTCGCGGCGGCGGGACCGCCCGCCGAGTGCGCGGCCCAGACGGGGTTCGGGCAGCGGGGAACGCCACTGGGCGCGGCCATCGAAGAGGCGCGGCGAAGCCCCTTTCACGCCGCATCGCGGCCGTCCGCCATCAATGAAGCGCTTGCGGCCGGGGTGGAGGGCGGCGCCGCGAAGGCGTCGAGTGCGCTCCAGGACGCGCCGCAACTGCTGCCCGTCCCCGGGCCGGTCGTCGGGTTCACTTATCTCTCGGCGGGAGTCAGTCACCTTGTCGGCAGCTACCTGCTCTTTGCCTGCATCGATGACGCCTCCTACCGGTCTCCCAAGTTCGGATGCATCGTGGGACCGATCATTCCGTTTCCCGCTGTCGCCGCTCCCGCCGCGGGCACGGAATTCGGAGCGCGGAAAGCCTTCAAGGCGTCGGCGTTCGGGTGGCTGGGAGGCGCAGCTTTGTTCTCCGTGACCATGCTGGCTTCCGATCGCATCAGCAACATCGGCGCGGCCCTTATAAGCGGCGGCGCCCACGCCCTGGTCACGCTCGCCGTGCTCCGCAGGCCATAGCATAGCTGCCACTTCCGCGCGCCCTGCCGGCCTGGGCGCCGCTCACTGGTCCTTCTGCCCGATCCCGGCCACCCTCAGCATGTCCGCCAGGTGTCCCGACTCCACGACGGCGCGCATGAGATCGGCCCGGCTCCCGGCGCCCAGCTTGCCCTTCAGGGACGAGCGGTAGTTCGCTACGGTCTTCGGCGCCAGGTAGGTCTTGAGGGAGACCTCGTCGGCCGTGTAGCCGGCCGCCGTCAGGAACAGAACGTCGCGCTCCCGTGCGCTCAGGGAGGCCAAGCCGTCGCGCCGCCGCCGCGCGTCCGGGTACGTGTTCTTCGACAGCATCCCGGCCAGGTGCGCCGGAAACGACATCCTTCCCGAAGCCAGCATGTCGAGGGCGGCGACCAGGTCCGAGCGAGCCCTTCGCTTGCTGAGGCAGCCCATCGCGCCGGCCTCGACCGCGGCCTCGACGTACTCGGGATCGTCGTACGCGGTGAGGACCAGGACTCGAACGTCGGGATTCCGCTTCGCGATCCTGCGGGTGGCGGCGATCCCGTCCAGCTTCGGCATGCGGATGTCCATGACGACAAGATCGGGCTGCAGCGCCGCGACCCGCTCGACGACGGCCTCGCCGGTGCCGGCCTGCCCCACCACCTTGTAGCGTTCGGTGAGCTCGATTAGCAACTTGAGGCCGGCGCGAACGACCGCGTGATCGTCGGCGAGCACGACCGTGCACCGGCGGCTCATTCGGGATCGTCCCGCGACGGCGGAGGGGGCACGACCGGCACCTCCAGCAGAACGGACGTGCCGGCGCCGGGCGCGCTCGCGACGGTGAGCCGTCCCCCGAGCATCTGGCTGCGCTCCCTCATGCCGCCGAGTCCAACCGACAATTGCGGCTCCAGATCGTCGGGCGAGAAGCCCGCGCCGGAATCGCTGACCTCGGCGCACAGCCTCCGGCCGTCCCGCTAGTACCTGACCGCCGCGCGCCGGGCTCCGCTGTGTTGCGTGGAGTTGTTCAGCGCTTCCTGAACGATCCGGAACACGGCCAGGCGCCCTTCGGCGTTCAGCACGTCGCCCGCCCGCCGGATGTCCCGATCGACCGCGAATCCGTCCCCCTCCGCGCGCCGGCACAGGATGCTCAGCGCGAACTCGAGCGCCTGCCCCTCCAGTTCCACGGGCATCAGGTCTCCTACCACGCGATCCAGCGCGTCATGGCAACGGTCCAGATCGCGCTGAACGCCCGCAACCATCGCAGTCGCGTGCTCTTCGGCGAACGCCATCTCGGCCAGGGCGGCGAGGTGGAGCTGGATGGCCGTGATGCTCTGCTTGACATCGTCGTGGAGCTCGCGGGCAATCCGTTTGCGCTCCGACTCGGCCGTCCGGAACCGCGCCGACGCCACCCGGCGAAGCACATCGCTCTGAGCGAGGCCGCGCACGACGCAGACGACCAGCAGCTCGCCCGACCGGTCCGACGACGGGCCGAGGCTTCGCTCCAAAAACTCCCCGGCATGCCGGGAGAATGTGCCCGGCGCCGGGAAAGAACTCCCAAGCGACCCCGGGGGAAAGTGCCCTCGAGCCGTGCTTGAACGTGCCCGGAACTTCCCGATTGAGCCCATTTCAGCCGGCAGCGAGCCGAAACGCGGCCGGCCGGCGCGTTCGGCCCCGTGAAACGACGCGCGTTTTCGCGCTGTCCATTGGGGCGAGGGCGACGATCTCACACGGGGATCGCCCGAAATCAACGAAAAGGAGCAAGCCATGACCACCAAGCACTCCACACTCACCCGAGCGACCCATGGGTCCGGGCCGGCGAAATCCGGGCCGCCGGTCCTCCGACGGGCCTGCGCGCTTCTCGTTTCCGTCCCGACACCGCCGCTCGTGGACGGGGACATCCCGGATCGCTGTGGGAACCTATTGGGATCCCGACGTGCCCGTCTTCACCATCTACGAACTCTCGGGCTACTCGCGACAGGTGAAAGATGCTGAACCACATGGGTCGTACGACGCGCTCTTCATAGTGCGGCTCCAGGAGACCGACGGCACGAGAATCGGCCGCCAGCCCGATGTGCCCGGACCTGTCATCCAGGATCCGGGCGACGGGCAGCAGGCCATCGTCTGGACCTTCCAGGTGGGGAACAACGAACCCGTGTCCGTGGATTTCGGCCAATTCGGCAGTGCCGGGGACCGCCGTCGCGCGATGGCCATGAGTATTTCCGGCGAGCTTCGGTCACACGCGCCCGGGCTCCAGGTCGCCGCCTTCGACCCCGATGACGACGACTGCGGCGGACTCGCCTCGGGATGTGGCGGCGGCGGCGGTGGGGGAGGTGGAGTTGGCCCGGGGGGCAGAGACGGCTACGAAGTGTCGGACCATGATGCGTGGTTCGACAAGCTGACGCTACATCGCAACCTCGACCATTGGGGAGACTCCGAGCTTCGCTTGGTCTTGTCTTACAAAGCTGCCCCGAACCATCGCATAACTGCAACGCTAGAGTTCAATAATGTCGACGAAGGCAAAACTATCGATACCGACCAGCTGTTCATGCCTGTATCCCCGGTTCGGAACGGTGCCAAATTCTGGCTCAAGGCGTATGAGTCCGACCCTGGGCCGGACGACCAATTGGGAAAAATCAGACTCTACTGGAACGATAGCGGAGAAGAGCTGGAGTTCGACGAGAACGATGACGACAAGAAGGACTTGAGCGTCTGGCTGTATTGGGAGTCGGATTCTGATGAATGACCTGACAGCGTCATTGCCGGGACGCCTGTTGAGACCCGGAGGAGGGCCCCGCCGCCGCGGGACCCTCCACCGGGCCCCCTGGTGCCTGCGCTTGGCGGCCGGTGCCTATCGGCCCGTGGACAAAATCCCCCCGGCATTCGAGCGGCGATGCATCCGGCCTGGACGCTTCGCCCCGCCCCTCGACAACGTAAAGACAACTTTACATTATGTCATGTCCAGTATACATTTTACGCTTCCAAGGCTGCGCTCTGCGTTGCTCCTCAGTCCAATAGCGCTGCTATTGGCCCCTCGTCGCGCCTTGCCAGCCCGGCGCCTTGCCGCTCTCGGTGCTCGCGGGGCTTTATCCACGGACTGCTACCGGGCAGTCCTCACGATCATGTGCCTGCACGCATGGCCGACCGCTCTTTCCGGAGCACTCCAAGACCCCGAGGCGCCCTCCGGGGACGCCGGCTGGGAGCTGAGGGTTCTGGACAGTGAATCCGGTGTTCCGCTCGGGGGCGTGTTGGTTTCCTTCCCCGGTCTCGGCGCGAGCGGCGTGACCGACAGCCTAGGCATCGCCCCGGTTCCTCCGGGAATCCGCGACTCGCTGCGCGTCGTCGCCACCCGGGTCGGATACTCGGCAATGGACACCGTTGTGGCGCCTCCCGCGACCGGATCCGCGCTCGACTTGCCGCTCGTCCGTTCGGCCGTCGCACTGGCTGCGCTGACGGTGAAGGCGGAGCGCGCCGGAGCGAACTCGCGCGAGTTGGCCCGGCGGATCTTCGAGCGAGAGGTGGCGGTCGGGGCGGTGGGGATGACCCGGGCCGGGGTCCGCGCGGTGCCCGCCGTGGGCGAGGCCGACGTGTTCCGCAGTCTCCAGTCGGTTTCGGGGGTGACGAGTGTCAGCGACTTCGGGGCGGAGATGTTCGTGCGCGGCGGAGACGCCGACCAGGTGGCCGTTCTCGTCGATGGCGCCCCGGTCTTCGGCCCGTATCACATGTTAGGGCTGATCGGAGTGTTCAACCCGGACGCGATCGAGTCCACCGAGCTCTACAAGGGATCGATTCCGGCCCGCTACGGCGGGTCGCTCTCCGGGGTCGTTTCGGTCCGGCAGGCAACGGGGGCGGCGGACGGCGCGTCGTTCAGCGGGGGACTGAGCGCGCTGGGCCTGCGCGCCGCGATGAAAGGCGCGCTTCCCTGGGCCCACGGCAGATGGCTGGTGGCGGGGCGAAAGGCCACCGTGGACGTGGCGCGACTGCCGGTGCCGTACTCCTTCCACGACATCAACGCGGTCGTTCACCTGCATCCCTCGGAGGAGCACCGCCTCGGGGTCTCGCTGCTGGCTTCGAACGACCGCTTCGCCTGGGACTTCCTGGAGATGGTCGAGTTCGGGCACTCCATCCGTTCGGACTGGACGAACCTGGTGTCCTCGGTAACTTGGTCGTGGGCACGGGGGAACCGGATCTCCAGCGACGTGTCGGCGTACCTCAGCCGCTACGAGGCCGGCTTGGCCACCGGGCCGGAGATTTCGGCTCTGGTCACCAGGAACCGGATCCGGGCCCGGGGCGTGCGGGCCCAGATCACGGTCCGGGGGAACGTCACCGGGATGCGGGGCGGGTTGGTGCTGGAGGGTGGCCCGGTCGACCTGTCGGGTACGGGGACGGGCGCGTACATTGAGGGCGACGCGTCGGGCACATATCTGTATGGGTCGGCCTTCGCGGAGGTCGAGCACTGGATCGGGGCGCTGAGGCTGGCCCCCGGGATCCGGGCGGGGACGGAACGCGGCAGTTCGCGGGTCTTCGCCGAACCCCGACTGTCGGCACGCCTCCACCTGGGCGCATTCGCGGTCAGTGGCAGCCTGGACCGCAGCTTCCAGTTCCTCTCGGTGCTCCGAGACGACCGGCACATCGCGCCGGGAGCTCCGATGTGGTTTCTGCGTGGGGAGAGCCAACCGGTGTCGGTGGCCGACGGCATGAGCGTGGCGGTGGACTATTGGCGGGGCGGGACCTGGACGGCGGCGGCGACCGGCTGGACCCGCCGGTTCTCCGGCATGCCAAGCTGGCATCCGGAGTCCTCACGCGATCTCTCCGCGCTGGAGTTCCACGACGGCACGGCCGCCGGGTGGGAGGTGGCCTTGCAGAAACACGCGGGCCTCCTGCGTGGCTGGGTCTCCTACCAGCAGGCGTGGGTGAGCTTTCGCGACGGCCAAGCCGGAGAGTACTCGCCGCGGTGGGACCGCCGCCATGAGTTCGACGCCACGGTGAGCATAGCGGATCCGGGGGGCCTGAGCCTGTCGCTGCGGGCGACCGTGGCCTCCGGCGCGCCCTTCTGGTATCCGGTCGGTCGGCTCTACGGGATGGCCTACGATCCGAGAGGCCGGGTCAGAAACGAGAACACGCCGAACAACCCCGTCGAGGGTCTCGGCCAGCGCGAGGATCGTTTCGTTATCCTGTCCGATGTTCAGGGCCGGCTGCCCCACTACGGTCGCGCCGACTTCCTGGCCCGCTACGCCTTCGGCTGGGGAGACTTGACGATCGTGCCGTTCCTATCCGTCCCCAACTTCACGATGCGGGAGAACGTGCTCGCCTACAGGCCCGTCGCCGAAACCCCGGACGGCAGGTACCTGGTCAGAGAACGCCAATTCCCCCCGTTTCCCTTCGTCGGAGTGGACTTCAGGTACTGACATGCGCACAACAACGAGATTGTCGTTCCTCGTCCCGGTCGCCGCCGCCGTTGCGGCCGCCGCGTGCGAGATCGTGGATCCGGAACTCCCGCCGGGTCTCGACGACCGCCTGGTCCTGGTCGCCGCATTGAATCCGGACTCCACCCGGCACCCCGTTATGGTGTGGCCCGCGCAGTTGTCCGATACCGTCAGGGGTGCCGTGGCGAGGATCCATCGGGCCAAGGACGGATCGAACGGGGGCGAATGGACTCTCGTCGCCGAGACGAAAGACATAGAGGACTTCGACGTATGCGGCCGGTGGTACGGCTACAGCCGCGGCCCCGAGGGACTGTGCCTCGTGCCGGTGGCGGCCCTGGAAGACGGCGTCGCCTACAAGGTGGAGGTGCTCGCCGAAGAGCACGACACGGCATGGGGCGCCACGGCGGCCGTTGGCGATTTCACGGTCGACGCCGCGGAACTGTCCCGCGGGGAGGGCGACACGGTCTCGGCGGAGTGGACACGAAGTGCCGCCGCCCACAGGTACATGGTGTCGCTGCGGCTGCTCCAGTCCGGGAACGTGGTCACCTCCTATGCGGACGGCTGGTACGTCGCCGTGGACGGGACGTCCGTGACCGCTCCAGTGCCCGAAGAAGCGATCGAGAAAGCGATCACGCCCTTCACCCTCGATGTCACCGCAATGGACGTGCATCTGTATTCGCACATCGCCTCCGGCAACGCGGGCAGCGCCTTTTCCGTTTTCCCCGTCCAGAACGTGGTCGGGGGGTTCGGGGTCGTGGGGTCGGTGCGCCACCGGAGCTTGGCCGTGAGGGTGAAGTAGCCGCCAACCGCCCGGGTTCCGCTTGCCCGGCGGGAACGCCTCCCGTCCCCCCGAGTGTTTTCCAACCCGGACATAAGCATGAAGGGGCCGGGGGGAGAGTCGGGGCGGGGGGGTACGAAGGGTGGGGGGTTGGGTGGAGGCTGGGATGTTGGGGCCGGGCGGGCTGGCGCGGCGGATCACGCTGCGGGGTTCAGCGCCTTGGCGATGAGCTGGAACAGCGCCTTGCGGGCCCGCTGGACTTCCCGGGCTGCATCCAGGCTGGTCGCGGCGTGTGCAATGGCGTCCAGCTTGCCGAAGGTGATGCCCGGCTTCAGAAAACCCTCGGCCCCGTCCAGCGACCGGAGCTTCTCGTACGGCGTCATGACCAGCTCCTGGGGATACTTCCTGCGACGCCGCCCGTTTTCCCCCTCGACCTCGACGGCGAAGAGGCAGGTCCGGTGATGGTTGAGGAGGGGAGAGAGGTGGTCGCGCAGGAACGCGTCGGTCTGCGGTGCCAGGTTTTCCGGGATGTGGCTGTGCCCCAGCCACCTGCGGACGACGTTGCCGTTCTTCGACTCCACCAGCGCGTTGTCGTTCGAGCGCCGGGCCCGCGACTTCGTGAAGTCCTCGACGTGCAGCTTGTTCAGCATCTCGGCGACCCGGTGGTTGATGAACTCCGACCCGTTGTCGGAGTGGAAGGCCAGGACGCGGAAGGGAAACGCGCAAACGAGCGCCTCGAGCACGGGAACCATGAACTGCTCGGTGATCCGCCGAACCGACGCAAGTTGCTGGTACTGCGTCACTTCGTCGACCATGTTGATCACGTAGGCCCCCTTCTCGCCATCGCGGTCGCCGCTGTGCACGGTGTCGACCCGCACGAAGCCCGGGCGCCCCTCAGGCCGAGGTCTCCGCCGCTGGCCGATCGGCGACGCCCCGCCCCGCGTCTTCCGGAACGTGGTCCGGGCGCGCAGGTACGTCCGGCGGGCGCGCAGGTTGTAGATGTGGCCGTTCGAGATCTCCGCCAGGCGTTCGAAGCGCTTGTCGCCGAAGACATGGTGCTGGCGCCACAGGATCCTCTTCGTCGCCGGTCCCGAGAGCTGCCCGAAGGCCTCGTCCACCTCCGCCAGCAGCAGCGGGTCGGCGGTCGAGTAGACCTTGGCGAAGGGCCGCGCCGGAGGACGCAGCCGGTGGTCGCGGATGCGGCCCGTGCGACGCTGCTGCTCGATCAGCCGGGTCAGCTGCGAGCCCGAGCAGCCGGTGACCTTGGCGAGATACTTCCTGACCAGACCCTTCCCGGCCCTCGACAGGCCGAAGTGGTAGCGGAACCGGACCAGCGTCCGCTCGATGAACTTGTAGGCCGCCTCGCGGTCGTGGGGGGTGATGTCCGCCCCCTCGCTCCCGCCGAGGAAGGCGCGGATGTCGTCGAGGGTGCGGATGCGTTCGGTGCGCAGTGTCACGATCATGCTCCCATGATCTGCTCGCACCCCCGCTCATGCTCACTTCCCGTTGGAAACCGGCTCCCCGCTCATGCTCACTTCTCATTGGACAACGCTCCCGCTTTCGCAGGACCGAGCGCCCCGTGTACCTTATCTCCTTCTTCGTCCCCCACTTCCCCGGCGAGGGACGGCGCGGAACGCCCGGGGACGCGGCACGGACGGCGCAAGGACCCGAGCAGGGAGAACGTACGAAATGTCGGCCTCAACGCATTTCGCCTTCGAACGGGACATAGTCGAGATAGAGGAACGGATCGCCCGGCTGCGCGAGACGGCGGCCAAGCGGGGCCTGAACGTGGCGGACGAGCTGCGGGTCCTCACCGCCAAGCTCGACGTGCTGCGCGACGAGACCTACCGCAGCCTCACCCCGATGGAACAGGTGCAGGTGGCCCGGCATCCCCGCCGCCCGTACGCTCTCGACTACATCCGCGGCGTCTTCACCGACTGGTTCGAGCTCAGGGGCGACCGCCGCTACCGCAACGACGAGGCCGTCGTGGGCGGGTGGGCGCGGCTCGAAGGCAGGTCGGTCATGGTGGTCGGCCACCAGAAGGGCCGCGACATGAAGGAGAACCTGCGCCGCAACTTCGGCATGCCCCACCCCGAGGGCTACCGCAAGGCGCTCCGGCTGATGAGGATGGCCGCGAAGTTCGGCCGGCCGGTGGTGACCCTGATCGACACGCCGGGCGCGTACCCCGGGTTCGGCGCCGAGGAGCGCGGGCAGGCGGAGGCGATCGCGACCAACCTGCGCGAGATGGCGCGCCTGCCAACGCCGACCGTCTGCGTGGTGATAGGCGAGGGCGGCTCCGGCGGGGCGCTGGCGCTGGGCGTCACGGACAGGATCCTGCTCCTCGAGCACGCCATCTACTCGGTGATCTCGCCGGAGGGGTGCGCGGCGATCCTGTGGCGTTCCGCCGAGGAGCGCGAGAAGGCCGCCAGCGCCCTGCGGCTCACCTCGTCGGACCTCTTCGCCCTGGGAGTCGCCGACGAGGTCGTCGCCGAGCCGCCCGGCGGCGCCCACGCGGACCCGCCGTCGGCCATGGCGGCGGTGGCCGAAGCCGTCGACCGCCACCTGAAGGAACTCGAGGACACGGAGCCTCGCCTGCTCCTCGCGAACCGCTGGGCGAAGTACGAGGTCCTCGGCGCCTGGACCGAGGGGACCGGCGCGTGAGGGAATCCCCCCGGCGTTCGAGCGCCGGCGCGTCCGCGGGCTGCGGGTAGATGCCCGGCTTCGCCGAAGTGCGTTTCAAGGGGACGCGGCGGGGCTACTTCAACACGGGAGGGCTCGATCTGGCTCCCGGGGACGGGGTGATCGTGCAGGCGGACCGGGGCGAGGACTACGGGCGGGTCGCCGCGCTGGGGAGCATCGCCGAGCGGAAATGTTCCTCGTCGGGGGGATGCGCCACGCCCGCGCCGACGATGCGGGTGCTTCGCCTGGCGGACTCCGAGGAGGTGCGCCGCGCCCGGTACAAGGTCGAGGACGAGCGGCGCGCGCGGCTGGAGACGCGGAAGCAGGTGGCCCGCCACGGGCTGAAGATGAAGGTCGCCGAGACGGAGTGGCAGTTCGACCGCAAGAAGCTGATCATCTACTTCACCGCCGACAGGCGGGTGGACTTCCGGGCGCTGGTGCGCGACCTCGCGCGGTCGTTCCGCACCCGCATCGAGCTCAGGCAGATCGGCGTGAGGGACGAAGCCGCGCTCCTCGGGGGGGTGGGGCGGTGCGGCCGCGAGCTCTGCTGCTCGACCTGGCTGCCGGAGCTCAGGCCCGTCAGCCTGCAGCTCGCCAAGGACCAGTCTCTGTCTCTCAACCCGGCGCAGATCTCGGGGTGCTGCGGGCGCCTCATGTGCTGCCTCATGTACGAGCACGACAGCTACGTGGAGGCTCGCCGCCGGTTCCCCCGCGAGGGACGCACGCTCACGACGGAGCGGGGGCGGGAGAGAGTCGTCGGCGTGAACATCTTCAACGAGACTATCGCCTTGCGGGGAGAAGAGGGTGACGTGCGGGTGGTGACCGTGACCGAACTGAAGCGGGAGATGAGGGCCCGGGAGAGGAACTGACCCACATGTCCACGACGTCCGCGCAGCCCGGGCCGGAGGCTCCCGCCGACGCCGCGAGCGAGGTCCGCGTCGAGTTCGAGGGGGTGGACAAGAGCTACGACGGCCGCACTCTCGTGGTGAAGGACTTCAGCCTGAGCATTCGCAAGGGCGAATTCGTCACGCTTTTGGGGCCGTCCGGATCGGGCAAGACCACCATCCTGATGATGCTGGCCGGATTCCAGGCGCCCACCGCGGGCGTCATCCGCATCGACGGCCGCTCGGTCGAGGACCTGCCGCCCCGCAAGCGCGGGATCGGCATGGTATTCCAGAACTACGCGCTGTTCCCCCACATGACGGTGGGCCGCAATCTGGCGTTCCCCCTGGAGGTGCGCGGGCTGAACGGCGAGGAACGGCGGCGGCGGGTGGAGCGCGCGATCGGCCTGGTGCGGCTCGAGGGTTTGGAGGGCCGGCGGCCCGGGCAGCTTTCGGGGGGACAGCAACAGCGGGTGGCGATCGCGCGGGCGCTGGTCTTCGAGCCCAGCCTGGTGCTGATGGACGAGCCGCTGGGGGCGCTGGACCGCAGCCTGCGGGAGGAGATGCAGTACGAGATCCGCCGCCTCCACCGGAAGCTGGCCGTCACGATCGTGTACGTGACGCACGACCAGCAGGAAGCGATGGTCATGTCGGACCGGATCGCCGTGCTCAAGGACGGGGTGGTCGAGCAGATCGCCGCCCCGGAGGCGCTCTACGAGGAACCCGAGCGCGCCTTCGTCGCGCGGTTCATCGGGGAGAACAACCGCCTGCGCGGCCGCGTGGCGACCGTCCGCGACGGGCTCTGCGAGGTGGCGGTGGGCGGAGAGCGGATTCGGGCGCTGGTGATTGCGAACTGCGAGCCCGGCGACGAAGTCACGCTCTCGATCCGGCCGGAACGGGTCGTCGTCAATCCGCATCCCGGCGTTTTCGGCAACCAGGTGGGCGGCACGGTTCGGGACCTCGCCTTTCTGGGCGACCACCTGCGCGTTAGAATGGATGCCTGCGGCCACCGGAACTTCATCGCAAAGATACCCAACATCGCCGGGCACGGCGGAATCCTCGTCGGCGACACGGTTCGCATCGGCTGGACCGTGACCGACTGCCGGGCCCTTGACGTCGAACCGAAAGGACAGTAGAAGAACCATGACCACCGCAACGCACCGCTTCATCCCTCCCGCGCTGGCCCTCGCGGTCGTTGCCGCGACCTCCCCGCTCGACACCGCGGCGGCCCAGGCGGTGACGGCCGTCGGCTGGGGCGGCGCGTACGGGAGGGCCGTCCAGATGGGCGTGAACAAGCCCTTCACGGCCGAGACCGGGATACGTGTGACCGTGGAGGACTACAACGGCGGGCTCGCGCAAATCCGGGCGCAGGTCGAGGCGGACAACATACAGTGGGACGTGGTCGACCTGGAGATGGCCGACGCGGTGCGCGGCTGCGACGAGGGGCTGCTGGAACCCATCGACATCGCCACCCTGCCCCCGGGACCGGACGGCACGCCCGCCGCCGAGGATTTCGTCGCCGAAGGATTGAGCGAGTGCGGAGTCGGCCTGATCTACTGGTCCACCGTGTACGCGTACAACGCCGAGAACATGGAAGGGGCGAAGCCGACGACGATCGCGGACTTCTTCGACCTGGAGACCTTCCCCGGACGGCGGGGGATGCGCCGCATCCCGCAGGCGAATCTCGAGTTCGCGCTGATGGCCGACGGCGTGCCGCTCGACTCGATCTACGCCGCGCTCGACACGCCCGAGGGGCTGGACCGGGCCTTCCGCAAGCTCGAGACCATCAAGGACCAGGTCGTATGGTGGGAAGCGGGCGCGCAGCCTCCGCAGATGCTGGCCGACGGCGAAGTGGTGATGAGCACCGCGTTCAACGGGCGCATCTTCAACGCGCAGATGCTCGAGGCCCAGCCGCTGGTGATCGTGTGGGACGGCCAGCTGCTGGACGTGAACGTGCTCGGGATCGTGGCGGGAACACCGCGGATGGAGGTGGCGAAGCGCTATCTGACGTTCGCCACCACCGCCGAGGCGCAGGCGCGGATCGGCAGCCGGATTTCCTATTCCCCGGCCCGCAGGTCCGGTTCGGCGCTGGTGACGACGCACGTGGTCACCGGTCTGGATATGGCCTCCCACATGCCGGCGAATCCCGACAACGCCGCCCGCTCGGTGCGCTACGACTGGCTGTGGTGGGCGGACAACCAGGACGAGCTGATGGTGCGCTTCAGCGCGTGGCTGGCGCGCTGAGACGTTGAGCGCGGGGGGCCGGGGGCGGCTGCGGGCGCTCGGACTCGTTCTGCCCCTTCTTCTCTTCATCCTCGTCACCTTCGTCGCGCCGCTGGCGACGATGCTGGTGCGGAGCGTCCACGAGCCAGTGGTGGCGGACGCCCTGCCGGCGACGGTTGCGGCGCTGGCCGAATGGGACGGGGAGAGTCCGCCGCCCGAGGCCGCATACGAGGCCGCCGCGCGGGAGCTGGCCGCCGCGCGCGAAGACAGGACGCTGGGTCGGGTGGCCGGGGCGGTGAACCGGGTGCGCAGCGGGCTGCGGGGGGTCCTCACGCGAAGCGCGCGCTCTCTCGGCGGCGTGACCGAAGGGCCCTGGCGAGGCGTGATGGAGGGGATCGACGACGCCTGGGCCGACCCGGCAACCTGGCACGCCATTCGAGAGACGGGCCGGCGGTTCACATCCCGCCACTATCTCAACGCTCTCGACATGCGGCGGCTACCCGACGGCTCGGTGGCGCGGCAGCCCGAGGAACGGCGCATCTACCTGCCGCTGCTCCGGCGCACGCTGATGGTCAGCGCGGCCATCACCGTCCTGTGCCTGCTCCTGGGCTATCCGGTCGCGCACCTCATCGCGCACGCCCCGGAGCGGCGCGCCAACGTTCTGCTGGCGCTGGTGCTGATCCCGTTCTGGACGTCGCTGCTCGTGCGCACCACTGCGTGGATCGTGCTGCTTCAGACGCAGGGCGTGATCAACGACGTCCTCGTCACCTTGGGCCTCGTCGGCGAGGACGGCCGGATCTCCATGATCTACAACATGACCGGAACCGTCATCGCCATGACCCACGTGCTGCTGCCGTTCATGGTGCTGCCGCTCTACTCCGTCATGCGCGCGATTCCCCGCCAGTACATGAACGCGGCGTCCTCGCTGGGAGCCACCCCGGCGCAGGCGTTCCTTCGCGTTTACTGGCCGCAGACTCTGCCCGGAGTGGGCGCGGGCTCGCTCCTCGTCTTCATTCTGGCGATCGGCTACTACATCACGCCGGCCCTGGTGGGCGGAAGCAGCGGCCAGCTGATCTCCAACATGGTCGCGTACCACATGCAGACCTCGCTCAACTGGGGCCTCGCGGCCGCGCTCGGTGGAATCCTCCTGGCCGGCGTGCTCGTGCTCTACTTGGTCTACGACCGGCTCGTGGGCGTCGAGCGCCTGAGCCTGGGGTGACCGGGTGAAGCCCTTGCCGGGCACCGCACCCACCGGGGGCGGAGCGTCGCTCGCGCTCGGCCGGGTCTTCCGCCCGGGCGCGCTCGGCCGCGGCGTCTACGTGGGCTTCTGCGCGCTGGTGCTGGTGTTCCTGATCGCGCCCATCCTCGTGATCGTGCCGCTCAGCTTCAACGCCGAGCCCTACTTCACCTTCACCGAGGGGATGCTTAGGCTGGACCCGGACGCGTACTCGCTGAGGTGGTACCGCGAGATCGCCGAGAACGAGGTCTGGACCCGCAGTCTCGTCAACAGCCTGATAGTCGGCGTCTCGGCCACCCTCCTCGCCACCGCGCTCGGCACGCTGGCCGCGCTTGGTCTAGCGAGTCCCGCGATGCCCGCCCGGCGCGTCGCCATGAGCCTCCTGATCTCGCCCATGATCACGCCGGTGATCATCTCCGCGGCCGGGATGTTCTTCTTCTATTCGAGCATCGGGCTCGGCCAGACCCATCTCGGCCTGATCCTGGCGCACACCGCGCTGGGCATCCCCTTCGTGGTCATCACCGTCACGGCCACGCTCTCCGGTTTCGACAGCAACCTGACCCGCGCGGCCGCATCCCTGGGCGCGGGGCCCCTGTACGCGTTCCGCCGCGTGCAGCTGCCGTTGATCGCGCCCGGGGTGGTCTCGGGCGCGCTCTTCGCCTTCGCCACCTCGTTCGACGAAGTGGTGGTGGTGCTCTTCATGGCCGGGATCGAGCAGCGGACCATCCCGCGCCAGATGTGGGCGGGAATCCGGGAGCAGATCAGTCCGGCGATCCTGGCCGTGGCGACCTTCCTGATAGTGTTCGCGACGGTGCTGCTCGCGGTCGTGGCGTGGCTGCAAAGGCGGGGAGGCGAGTAGGGCCGGGGGGAGAACAGACCGGGAGATCCGCGCCCGATGCCGGCCGCCCGATGCCGGCCGGCGGGGGTGAGGGCGACGGCGACCGGATCACGGTCGCGACGACCGGGCATTGGCCGCGGCCGGGCCGTTGACGTACTGTCAGGAAACTAGGTAGTCCCGTACTCGCATTCGAGCGCCCGGTCGGAGTCGTTACCTTGTCAGTCCGGGACACACGGATGTGGCCGGAGATCGAGAAGGGCCCGAACCGCCCACTGGACGCGACCGAGGAGGGAGGGGAGCCGGCATGTATGCAGGTGGTCCCATGAGCGAAGCGACAAACCGACCGGCTGCGCTCCGCGTTGCTCCTCGGGCGAATAGCGCTGCTATTCCCCCTTCGTCTTGCCGGCCCGGCGCCTCGCCGCTCTCGGTGCTCGGGCGGCTTTATCCACCGACTGCTAACCGCCGCGGGGGTGGTCCGGTGACTCCGGAATTCGTCGCCATCCTGAGTGTCGGAGTTTCTCTCCTGGGGATCGGCGTCTCGCTGGCGGTCATGCTGGTGAGGCTGAGTGGAGTGCTGCGGACCGACCTGAAGATCCTGCGAACGGACATTAACGCGCTTCGAACCGAGCTGAAGGGCGACATCGACTCCCTCAGGACCGAGCTGAAGGGCGACATCGACTCCCTCAGAACCGAGCTGAAGGGCGACATCGACTCCCTCAGAACCGAGCTGAAGGGCGACATCGACTCCCTCAGAACCGAAAGGAAGGGCGACATCGACGCCCTCAGGACCGAGTTGTCCGAGTTTCGCAGGGACGTCAAGGAGGAGTTCGTAGTTCATCGAACCGAGACTCGCGACGACACCGCCGCGCTACGTGGCGAGATCGCCGCCCTCCGAACCGAGTCCAGAGAGGACATTGGCGCATTGCGCGTCGAGCTGGCCGGTCTGCGGACGGACACCCGGACCGATATCGCCGCGCTCCGGGCTGACATCCGGGATCGCCTCGGCTCCAGGCGGTCATCGTCGGTAGCCTGAACGGGACCGCCTTCCCCCGGCGCCGGCGGGTAAGCCCGCGCGAGCCCCGAGACCGGCAGGGCGCGACGGGAGGGGAACGGCGGCGATCTCCGCCCGCAAGCGGCCCGACGACGCATGCGATCCGGTCACCCGGTTCGATTGGCTGCCGATCGACGTTGTAGCCCGAGAATCAACCTGAGGGACTTCAATCCCTCCTCCGAATTGGCCGCCATCACCGACCCGGCCACCGGCCCCACCCCACCTCCCTCCACCCGCTCCACCACGCCCCCCGCCTCCGTCACGAGCAGCGCCCCCGCACCAAAATCCCACGGCCCCAGGCGCGACTCCCAGAACCCGTCCAGGATGCCGTTCGCCACATAGGCCAGGTCTATTGCCGCTGCACCTGTCCGCCGCACCCCCGCGGTTCGCCTGAGCGCCCGGTCGAGCTGCGCCAGATACTCCGGCAACGCCGCGTGCGCCTTGAAGGGAAAACCGGTACCCAGCAGGTAACGGCTCGTTCTCGCGGTGCCGCTGACCCTAACCCGCTCGCCGTTCTCGCGGGCACCGAGTCCGCGCGCCGCCGTCCACACCTTGCCGAGCGCCTGCGCGTCCACGGCCGCCGCAACGGGCCCCTTCCCGTCCCAGACCGCCACCGAGGCCGCGTGGTAGGGGTGTCCGTGCAGAAAGTTGGTCGTGCCGTCGAGCGGGTCCACGAGCCAGAGATGCTCGCCGCCGGCCGCACCCGCGCGGCCACCGCCCTCCTCCTCGGCCAGGATCGCGTGGCCGGGGTGCCGTTCGGCGATAACCGCCATCGCGGCTTCCTGCGAGGCCATGTCCACATCGGACACGAAGTCGCTCGAGGCGGTCTTCTCGCTCACCCACCGTCCGCCGCCGCGCCTCGCCGCCTCTCGGTGGACCCGGGCCGCCGCGCGGGCGGCTGCGGTCGCCGTCGCCAGCAGGCGCTCGACGTGTTCACGATGTGAGAACGACATTGCAAGATGTCACTTCCAGCATACGCTCTTCCGTTCCGAGCCTCGGCCCCCGGGGCCAGGTAGCGCGGCACTCTCGTCGCGCCTTGCCGGACTCGCCTCCCCGGCGCGGGCACCCGCCGCCCCGAAGCGCGGACAGGTCGGCGACACGCGGATCCATATCGTCTCCCGCGCGGCGCGGGTTCCCGCCACAGGCTGTTAACTTAGCGGTCCGCGCCGAGACCGCGTTCGGACGCGCGTCGCCTTTTCGCGGACAGCCCCCCTCGCGCCCGCAACCCCTCGCACCCCGCAACGCCGCCCCGCCCATGCCACCCCGCAAACGAGTCTACTCCGGGATCCAGCCCACCGCCGTCATGACCGTCGGCAACTACTTCGGCGCCGTGCAGAACTGGGTCCGGTTGCAGGACGAATGCGACTGCGTCTACTGCGTCGTGGATCTTCACGCCCTGACGGCGCCCTACGACGCGGCCGAGCTGCGCCGCGCGTCCAGGGAGATGTTCGTCAGCCTGCTGGCGGCCGGGATCGATCCGGACCGCACGACCGTCTACATCCAGTCGACCGTTCCCGAACAGACGGAACTGTGCTGGCTCCTCGCGAACCTCACCTCGCTGGGCGACCTCTCCCGCATGACCCAGTTCAAGGAGAAGTCGGGCCTGCTAGGGGGCGGATCCGGCGAAGATGGCGCGTTCATCCCGGCCGGCCTGCTCTTCTACCCGGTCCTGCAGGCGGCCGACATCCTGGCCTACCGCGCCGACCGCGTGCCGGTGGGACAGGACCAGTCCCAGCACCTCGAGCTGAGCCGGCGGATCGCGCGCCGCTTCAACTCACGCTTCGGCTACCTGTTCCCCGAGCCCGAGACGCTGCACGCGACCGTTACCAAGGTCCTCTCGCCCGCCGATCCGACGCGCAAGATGAGCAAGAGCCTCGGCCCGCGGCACTACATCGGCCTCTTCGAGGAGGAGGACTCGGTCCGCAGGAAGATCCGTTCGGCGGTCACCGACTCCGGCGTCGCGCCGCGCACGGGGGACACCGGTGAGGGCCGGGCAAGTCCCGGCATCGAGAACCTGCTCACGCTCCTCGCCGCCTGCGGCCACGCGGACGACGCGCGCCGGATGCGGGACGACTACTTCGCGGGCACCTTGCGCTACGTCGACCTGAAGGGGCTCACGGCGGACGCGCTCGCGGTCCTCACCGCGGCGATGCGCGAGCGCCGGGCCGACATCCTAGGCCGCGAGAAGGATCTGGACGGGCGGATCATGGCCATGGGCGAGCAGGCCCGCGCCATGGCCGGAGAAACCCTGGCGCGCGCCCGCGAAAAGATGGGGACGTTCCGGCCCGCCACCTGACCGAAGACCAACCGGTTGCCGCCGCCGGCCGCCCTCGGCAGCGGGCGAACCGGCGACCGCCGAGGAGAGGCACGATCGACATCAGCGGAGTGATGATCCCCGCCACCACCCCATTCGACCCCGTCACCGGCGAGTTCGACCCGGTGGCGCTCCGGCGCAACGTCGAGAAGTGGGCGCCGACCGGCATTCGCGGCCTCGTCATCGGAGGATCGACCGGGGAGGCGGTCCTGCTGGACGAGCGCGAGCGCGACCTGTCGTGGGACGTGGTCGGGCGGAGCGCGCCCGGCGGCCTGCTGCTGGTGGCCGGCACCGGCGCCGAGTCCCTGCGCGCCACCCTGCGCCTCACGCGCATGGCGGCCGCCCGCGGCTTCCACGCCGCGCTGGTGCAGCCCCCCGCCTTCTACAGGGGCGCAATGACCCCGGCGGTGGTTCGCGATCACTACGTGGCCGTCGCCGACGCGGCGCCGGTCCCGGTCATCGTCTACCAGGCGCCCACCCGGTTCAGCACCCTCGACCTCCCGGCGGGGCTGGTGGCGGAACTCTCCGTCCACGAGAACATCATCGGGATCAAGGACTCGCGCGGGAAGCTAGACGCAGTGGGAGAGCTGGCGACGGGCACCGCGCGCGGCTTCCAGGTCCTCGTCGGGAGCGGCAGCCTCCTGTACGCGGCGCTCGAGACCGGCGCGGTCGGCGGCATTCTGGGCGTAGCCAACCTGGCGCCCCGGGCCTGCGCGCGCGTCCATTCGCTCTTCATGGCGGGCGACACCGCCGGCGCGGGCAGGCTTCAGGAACGGATCGGACCGCTGCACAACGCCGTGGTGAGCGGCATGGGCGTGGCCGGCGTGAAGCGCGCCCTCGACCTCCTCGGATACCGGGGCGGGGTGCCCAGGCCGCCGCTCCAACCCCTCCCGGCAAGCCGCCGGGAGGAGGTCGCGGCGCACTTGGTCCGGGCGGGCCTCCTCGCCCGGCGTTGACCCGTCGAGCGATATCGCTCTCATCCCCCGGAGAACTCCAAGCGCGATCGTCGTCACTCCCAGCCCGCCGGCCGCAAGCTGGCCCCCGCGGCCCCGAAACGCTATTGTCGCGGCGCGCGGCGGTTCGGCTCCTCCGGTTCGCGGACCCCGCCTCGCCGTTGCCGCACCCCGGCCTGCCGACTCCCTCTCCCCAAGGCGAATGCGCATGGTTCCGCTAACTGCCCTCTGGCTGCCGGTCCTGCTCTCCGCCATCGTCGTATTCGCCGTGAGCGCCATGGTCTGGATGGTCATGCCGCACCACAAGAACGACTTCGCTCCCGCCGAGGACGAAGACGCCCTCATGGATGCGGTGCGCGGCGGCGTCGCAGGGCCCGGCATGTACAGTTTCCCCTGGCCCAGGGACGGCGAGGACAACAGCGAGGCCTACCGAGAGAGGCTGGCCGCCGGACCGGTGGGCGTCCTGCGGGTGCGCGAGCCCGGCGCCGTGATCGACATGAGGCCGGCGATGGCCAAGTCGTTTCTGCTCCAGGTCGTCGTCGCGGTCTTCGTCGCCTTCCTGGCCGCCGGCACTCTGCAGCGGGGCGCGTCCTTCCTCCCGGTCTTCCATGTCGCGGGCACGGCGGCCTTCATGGCGCACGGCTTCATCGGCTTCCAGGAGAGCATCTGGTTCGGCCTTCCCGGCAAGGTTGCCTTCAAGCACGCCCTCGACGGGCTCGTCTACGCACTGCTCACCGCGAGCATCTTCGGCTGGCTGTGGCCCGCATGAGCGTTTTCGGTCACCCTCCTGTCACTCTTCGGCAATCTCGTATTCGAGGGTCTGACGGCATTCGTCGCCCCCGATCAGCTCCTCCACCCAAGTCGCAATGCCGAACTCTATTCGGGGGTCGCCCTCGTTCAACTCGTCGATTTCATCGTCTTGCATCAGGAGGTCCCCCATATAGACGCTGTGGACGACATTGACGAGGTCGATGTTTGCCCACGCCCTTGCCCGCGATCACCACCAGCCAGTTGTCTCCCTGGGAGTCCGCAATACACTCGGTGATCTCGCCCTCCCAAGGGTGCTTCACGACAACCGGGTAGGTGGCGGTACCCTCCCCCCCATCGGAGCCAGCGGCTGTCACCGTAATCCGGGCGGTGCCCTCGCTCCGACCGGTCACGGTAAGCGTAGTGTCGGCGATCGTGACGGTGACGACATCCGTGTCGGAACTAGTCGCCTGGTACTGATAGCTCACGGCGTCTCCGCTGGTAGCAAAGCAGACTGCTTGCAGGACCGGATGTCCGACGATGGCCTTGATCGTCTCGGGCGCTGCGCAGGGCTCGAGCGCCACGGGACTCTCCTCCTCTCCGCAGGCTATAAGCACGTACCTGCCACGTGTCCGCTCCGCAATAGCGGTTTGGAATTATGGAAGGCTACGGGCCTGAACGCTACTTTCCCGGCTTCGCTACAACGAAATTGTATGACTTGCACATGTCCAAACGGACATATATCGTGTGTTCATCGTGACTATCTGACGAGGAGGACGGTCGCTTGAACGATCTCCCCAAACCGGTGCCGGAGGCTCAAGACCCGGGGGGCGATTTCTGCCGCCGCCGGCGCGGGCGCTCGTGCTTGCGCGAGGATGATCTCATTGGTCAGTGTATAGGCGATTTCCGGCGGCGGCGGGCGCTGGCGCTCATGGCCGACGCTTCCCTGGGAACCTCGGACGAGGGAAAGATCGATGGCACGGATCCTGAAGCGCGTGGTTCGCTGGGTGCTCGAATGGTTGTTGAAGAAGATTTAGCGGTCCGTGGACAAGATTCCCCGACATTCGACCGGCGGTGCATTCGTGCCGACCGCTTCGCTCAGCTGGCCACACTTGTAAACTCTGTTTTACATAATGTCATGTTTACTATACATTTCCGAGGTCAGGTCGCGGAGCACCGGCGAGCCGTCCTCGTTGTGTTTCGCCGCCGGTCGCTCCCTGGTAGCCCGTGGACAAATCCCCCCCGGCATTCCTATGAAACAATGCCAGTGAGCGCAGCGCGTTTCAGCCCCGCGGGGTGGCCGCTCGCGGCCATGGGAGATTCG
>JAPPNM010000064.1 GCA_028873825.1 Gemmatimonadota bacterium
CCAGCCCGGCGCCTCGCCGCTCTCGGTGCTCGGGCGGCTTTATCCACGGACTGCCCGGCGAAGGTCGCGCCATCTCCGCACCTCCTTGGATCGGCTTGCCCTTCCGCGCCACCGCATCCTATCGTCACGATATGTTTCCCCTCGAAACCGACCGCGCCCTCGCCGAAGCCCGCGCCCTCGGTTTCGACATGGCCGGCGCGGTCACCCGGGGGGAGAGCGAGCACATGCCCCACTTCCGGCGCTGGCTCGATTCGGGCCTCCATGGCCGCATGGACTACCTGTCCCGCCCGGACGCGGTGAGACGCCGCGCCGATCTCGACCGCACGCTTCCGGGCTTCCGGTCCGCGCTGGTCGTCGCCCACTCTTACGCCGACGGCCGGCCCGCCGACCCGCCCGGCGACCCCTCCCGCGCCGTCATCGCGCGCTACGCCCGGGGACGCGACTACCACCGCGTCGTCGGCGACAAGCTGGACACCCTCGCCGAGCGCCTCGAAGACCTCGCTGGCCGCCCCTTCCGGCGCCGCGCCTACGTCGACACGGGACCGATTCTGGAACGGGAGCTCGCCGTGCGCGCCGGCCTGGGCTGGTTCGGCAAGAACACCATGCTCATCCACCCGCGCCGGGGGTCGTACTTCTTTCTGGGCGTCCTGCTCACCGACCTGCCCCTGGAACCGTCCACGCCGTTCACCGAGGACCACTGCGGAACCTGCCGGCGCTGCCTCGACGCCTGCCCCACCGGCGCCCTCCTCGGCTACGACCGGCACGGCGCCCCCGTCATGGACGCCACGCGCTGCATCTCGTACCTCACCATCGAGCTCAAGGGCCCGATCCCCGCCTCGCTGCGCCCCATGATCGGCAACCGGGTGTACGGTTGCGACATCTGCCAGGAGGCGTGTCCCTGGAACGACCGGTTCTCCGCGCCGTCCGCCGAGCCAGCCTATTCGCCCCGCGCCGAATTGGACAGCCCCTCCCTGGTCGGCCTCGCCGCGCGTCTGCTGGAGATGTCCGGCAAAGCCTTCCTGCGCGAGTACCGGGACTCGCCGGTGTCGCGGGCCCGCCGCAACGGGCTGCTCCGCAACGTCTGCGTCGCGCTGGGCAACTGGGGGGCGCGGGCGGCCGTGCCGGTTCTCGAGCGAGCGGCCCGGGACCGTTCGCCGCTGGTCCGGGAGCACGCGGAGTGGGCCCTGGAAAGGATCGCCCAGCCGGCCGATTCCGGTTGACACGTACGACTCGCGGCGCCTCGACGGGACGGCGTTCGTCTCTTGGATCGCCGACCGCTATGGTGGAACCCGGCCCCGCCCGATATGGTATCAGAGTCCGCGCTGGTCAACGGCCGGTTCGCGGCGGACGACGGAAGGTCGGCGAGCCCGAACCGGCCTTGACCGATATATCGAAATACAGGACACAAGGAGTAAGCTGGCAATGTCGCAAGTCACAAGCATTTTCGCAAACAGAATCGTCCTCGCGGGCGCTCTGGCCCTCGGCGGCTTCGCCTTCGCCGAGCGTGGAACCGCTCAGGACGCGTTTGACAACCTCAGGGGCGAGGCCTTCGGATACCTCAACCTGGCCGTTCCGGTGGGCGAGTTCGGTAGCCATGTGGACCTCGGGGGCGGCCTCGGTTTCGGCGGCGTGCTCTTCCTGGGAGAGAGCAGATTGGCGGGCCTGCGCGCGCAGGGGGGGTTCGTAATCTACGGAACCTCAACCGAGACACGCCCCTTGAGCAATACCGTGCGCGAGGTCCAAGTCGAGGTGCAAACGAACAACTCGATCTTCACCGGCGGGCTGGGACCCCAGGTCTACCTGGGGACGGGACCGATCAGGCCGTACATCTACGGGACCGTCGGTTTCGCCTACTTCGTCACCTCGACGAGCGTCAGCGGCGAATCCGAAAGCGAGCCAATCGCAACCTCGAAGAACTTCGACGACTTCCAGCTGTCCCTCACGGGCGGCGGCGGCCTCTCCGTCGAGATCCGCGGAGGACAGAATCCGATCTCGCTGGATCTCTCCGCCTCCTACCAGCACAACGGCCTGACGGAGTACGGGGTCCGCGGCAATGACAATTTTCTCTGGACGAGAGGCGGCGACGTGCTGTACGACCCGATCCTCAGCAACGCCAACCTCATGACCTACCGGGTCGGGGCGTCGGTCGGGCTGGGATGATCTACTAGTGCGGGCCGTGGAGCGCATTGTGGCCGCACCGGGCCGCATTCGTTTCTCCGGATCCGGGACGCGCCCGGCTGCGCCGCCCCGACGGTGGGCGTTTCCGACGCTGGCGGTTCTCGCGCTCGCCGCAGTAAGCGCTTCGGCCGGCGCCGCCCAGGAAAACGACGAAATACTGGCGCGCATGGAGTACGACCGGATGCGCCTCTATTCGGGGGGCGCCCGGAACCTCGCCGCCCTTCTCCAGCGGGCCTACGCCCTGAAGATGGCGATGCCGCCGAACGGGGCGGGGGCCGCGTTGCGCACCACAACCCGCTGGCGGGCGCTCGGGCCGGACCGGGTGAGGAGCGGGTCGTCGTGGACGGCCGGCCGCGTCTCCGCGGTCGCGATCCACCCGGAGGACAGCGACGTCATCTACGCGGGGGGCGCTCAGGGCGGAGTCTGGAAGTCCACCGACGCGGGCGCGAACTGGACCCCCCTGACCGACGAGGAGTGCTCGCTGGCCATGGGACACATCGCGATCGATCTGGAGGACCCCGACATCATCTACGCGGGAACCGGCGAACAGCACTTCTCCGGCGACAGCTACTACGGCTGCGGCGTGCTGCGCACGCTCGACGGCGGCGAGACGTGGGAGCAGCTGGGAGCCGACGTCTTCGTCAGCAGGAACAGGGGCGGCGGGGCCCGCATCGCGCGGGTGGTCATCGACCGCGCGACCGCGGGCTCCAAGGACGAGACCGTCGTGCTGGCGGCGTCCACGTACGGGCTCTACCGCTCGACCGACAGCGGAGAGGACTGGAACCTGGTGCTCTCCGGCACCGCGACGGACGTGCTGGCGCATCCGACCGCCGACTCGGTCTTCTACGCCGCGATCCACAGTACCGGAGTCTACAAGTCGACGGACACCGGCGAATCCTGGGAGGAGGCGTCCGAGGGCATGTCCTTCGACAACGCGCGGCGGATCAACCTGGCGATCGCGCCGTCGGATCCCGACGTGCTGTACGCGAGCTTCCAGACCGGGGATTCGGAGGGCTCGGGACTGCGAATGTACCGCACCGAATACGGGGCGGAGGAATGGGAAAAGCTGGATGCCGAGGGCGCCAGCTGCCGCTTCCAGTGCTGGTACGACATGACCATCGCCGTGGACCCCGACGATCCGGATACGGTCCATTTCGGCGCCGTGGCCATGTACCGGTCAACCGACGGCGGGGAGACGTTCGCCCTGCACCACAACGGCATCTACGTCGACCAACACTACCTGGTCTTCGATACGGCGAGCGATCCCGACGCGCTGTACCTGGCGAACGACGGCGGCGTGTACCACACGACGAACGGAGGGGACAGCTGGACCTCGCACGCTACCAACCTGGCGGTGGCTCAGTACTACCGCGGCATCGCCCTGCACCCCTCCGATCCCGGCGTGACGCTCGGGGGCACCCAGGACCAGGGCACGCAGCGGTCTTCGGCGGGGACCAGGGTGTGGCGGAAGATCCTTGGCGGGGACGGGGGATACACGGCGTTCGACGCGGAGGATCCCGCCACCTGGTACGGCGAGGCGCAGTGGAGATGGGGCCCCGTAAGGAACGGCGTCCGGATCAACACGGGGATCGACCTCAGCGAACCGGGACTCTTCATCCCCCCGCTCGTCATGGATCCGATCGACTCCAGGCGGCTCTACTTCGGAGTCCAGAGCCTGTACCGGACCGACAACCGGGGCGACAGGTGGAATCGCATCTACCGGGCGCCGGACGGGAGGGTCGTCAGCGCCATCGGACTCACGCCTTCCGACGCGAACACGATCTACGCGGCCCTCACCCGCGGCCAAGTCGTCGTCACGCGCGACGGCGGCTCGACCTGGGACGGCCCGGGAACCGGGCTGCCCGACCGTTTCATCGGGGACGTCGCCGTCCACCCGGACAGGCCGGAAGAGGCCTACGCCGTGGCCGGGGGCTTCCTGACCGGGCACGTCTTCCACACGACCGACGGCGGCCGCAGCTGGCGCGACCGCACGGGAAACCTGCCCGACCACCCGGTGAACGCGATCATCTACGATCCGGCCGACCTGGTGGGCGTCTTCATCGGCACGGATCTGGGCGTGTTCCATTCGGCCGGCGGCGGCGGCGACTGGAGCCGGCTCGACGACAATCTGCCGACGGTGGCGGTCTTCGACATAGCGACCCAACCGGGGACCAGCCGCCTGGTGGCGGCGACGCACGGGCGCGGCATGTTCGAGATTCCGGTCGATGTGCCGCTGACCCTTCGCACGCGGCCCGCGTCGCTCGCCGACACCGTATCGAAGGACGACTCGGCGGTCATCACGGGGGAGGTGATCGTGGCCCCGTCCGGAAAGAACGACCACGCCGCATCCTGGGAAGCCACGAGCGACGCGTCCTGGCTTACTCTGGCCGACGCCGCCGGAGAGGGGCGGGGGCGCTTCCGGTTCGAGCTGTCGGCCGAGGAGCTGAAGGCCGGGGACCATACGACGAGTATCGAGGTGGCCCTCTCCGGCATTGCCGATCCGCTCGAGATCCCGGTGTTCTTTTCGGTGTATGATCCGCTGACCTTGCCGCCGCTCCGCCACACCCTCGGCTACGGCGTGTCCGCCTGGTCCGCGACCGCGGTCGATTCCCTGCCTGCGGGACTTGCCGGCACCGGCGCCGACACCGCCGTCTGGACCGCAACCGCCGCGGGATCGAACTGGATTACGATCGAACGGGCCAGCGGAGGCGCGGACGAACATGTGGCGTGGAGCCGGTCGTCCGAGTCGCTGGCTCCGGGCGACTACGAGGACACGATAACGATCGTCGTCGAGGGGAACCCGGACGTTACGGGTTTGATCGTGGACCGCTTCGAAGTGGCCGGGCCGATGAGCGTGGAGGACGTGGCTCTCGACTACCTGGGAGCGGACCGCCTCACGCCGCGGCAGGTGAGGTTCCTCATTTGGTTCGGCAACGACGACGAGCTGTTCGACATCGGGGACGTGCTCAGATGGTTCGACCACTGCAAGGCCCACCCCGCGGACTGCCGGGGGTCCGGGGGGATCAACCGGGATTCCTAGTCAGTTGGTACGTCACGACCCGTTCCACTCCCACGTCGTCGCGGTGCAGGGCGAGCAGGTAGGCGGCCCCGAATTCGAGCGGCGTCAATTCCGTACCGGGACGGAAGTGGCAGTGGAAATCGCCGTTCGCCCGGAAGGCCATCCAGGACGGTTCCCGACCGGGCCTCGCGTAGCGCTTCAGCCACAAGCGCCCGTCACGCCCTATCATGAGATCCGAAGCGGTCGGAAAAGCGTCGGCAACGGGTCGATCGTCGCTGACGGCAGCGTCGTGCCCCGCGCTCCAGCCGGGGCTTCCGGGACCGCCGTGCCGGGCGACGTAGTCCTCGCGAGCCGCCCGCACCTGTGCGCCGGTCACCTCTCGGTCCGGATCCGACCAACGTATGATGCGGCGCAGCCGGAACGTTCCGTCCAAGATCCGAACTTCCGGTTCGCGCGCGGTGGTCATCGCGACGGTGGACGAGCGGGCGGCCACCAGCGAAGACGCCTCGAAAAGCGGCTCGACGAAACCGGCGAATCCCGGCAGCGAACCGAGACGCTTTCCCGGCAGGGTCGCCAGCGTGTCCAGAACGCCGCCGTCGGGGCCGTGGGCGATCACCAGGTATTTCAACGGAGTGGCGAAATCGCCACCCGTTCCGCCGGTCGCCTGCGTCACGTTCACGGAGGAGCCGCCGTCCAGCACGCCGCCAGGAGGGACGAGGGTGTGCAGGGAAAAGTCCTCCGGAGCCACGGAGCGGACGAATGCCCCGTCCGCAGAGAAGATGTTGAAGCGCCAAGGCGGATAGTCGCCCACCCAGAGGGTGTCGCCCGGCAGGACCCATAGGAGCCAGGGGCTGGCGAATTCGCCGGGTCCTTCGCCGCGACCGCCCATGGAAACGAGGTGCGCACCGGTCTCGGCGAACACACGGACTTCCCGGCTGGAGCCGTCCACTACCGCGACGGAGCCGTCGGAGAGGCGGGCGGCGGCACGCACCCGAAAGAACGTGCGGGAAGCGTCGCCTTCGCGGGCGCCGATAGAAAGGACCGGCTCGTCGCCAACTGCGCAGCGAGCCTCCGCGGTCCACGGATCGCTCGTGGCGATTTGGATGCCGGCGCTGTCGGCGGCCACAGTCGAGGAGCGGCCGGCGGGCGTGCCGTCGCCGCACGCCGCAACGGCGACGATTCCAATGCCCATGGCGCCGCGGACGGAGTTGGGGAACGGGTTCATTCTTGTTGCGACTCCTACAGCGATTGGGTGAAGCGAATGAAGCGTTGCGTTTCGTGAGCCGTCCGGCGGATGGAGCGGACTGCTACGCCAGCCCTCGATCCGCCAGGAAATCGCGCATCGCCCGAACGCACTCCGCCGGCTTCTCCAGCTGCAGAAAGTGCGTCGTCTCCGGTATGAAGTCGTACTCGACCGTCCGAATGTGACTTAGGTCGAATGTGGGCAGATACGCGTAGGGAAGCGTCGGGTCGGACCCGACCACCTTCGTCGGACAGGGGAGACTGCCGAAGTCGACCAGGAAGGCGTAGGTCCTCACGTAGGCGATGATCTGCGCCTCGTATTCCCGCGGACACCGCAGCTCGTAGCCCTCGTCGCCGGAGGACTCCCTCAGGATGGTCCTGGCCATGAGGTCCGAAGCCCCGGGCACCGCCCTGACCAGCAGCGGCAGATAGCTCAGGAGGTCGGTGAAGTGCTGCCTCTTCCGAAATCGATGCGCGCGCCGCAGCGTGATACCGGCGGACATTTCGGCCAGCGCGTCGTAGTCCGGGTCGCCCGGGCCGGGCCTGAAGAGCGGGGGATCGAAGAGGACCCACGCCGAAAGCGTGCCGGTTCGACCCGCCGACAGCATGGGCGAGAGAAGCGTCGTCAGCGCCGAGAGGGAATGGAACACTCCGACCGTCGGCCGGTCGCCGTACCGCCGGGCCACCGCGTCGATGACCTGCTCCTGGTCCCGGACCAGGTTGGGCACATTGTGCTCCTCGCGCGGGCCGACGTCGTTCCACCCGTGATTCCTCAGGTCGTACACCAGCAGGTCGAACTCGCGCGTAAGCAGCGACCAGAAGGGGTAGTACAGGTCGATAGCGAGTCCGTTGCCGTGGCAGAGCAGGAGCCGCGGTCCCTCGGGGCAACCGTGCCTGCGAACGACCGTTACGCTACCGTCGTCGTGGCGAACCTCGCACGCCGACAGCGGTTCGGGCACTTCCCAAGCGGCTTCCGAAGTCATCGGTGAGCGCCTTCGGTCATTCTCCGGGCCCGCGCCAGCCTCGCGGCCGCGCCCCGGGCGTTCGGCCGCAAGCGCTCTCACGCGGCTTTCGGTTGCGGTCATCGGTGCCGGTCCTTCGCGGTCGGGCAGGGTTCGCTGCGGGGCTGGCCGGACGCATAGTGTACCGCCCGCCCGCCCTTGTCAAGCGGCTGTCCCAAGGCGAAATCGGCGCTACATTGCGGGATCCGCAGCTCGCCGAGCGGCGGCCGCGGCCCGAGCCCAAGCAGTCCGTGGACAAAATCCCCCCGGCATTCGAGCGGCGACGCATCCGCGCTGGCCGCTTCGCCTCCACCTGTCCACGCTGTAAAGCTTACTTTACACTATGTAATGCCTGCTATACATATTACCACTCCGAGGCTGCGCTCTGCGTTGCTCCTCGGGCGAATAGCGCTGCTATTCTCCCTTCGTCGCGCCTTGCCAGCCCGGCGCCTCGCCGCTCTCGGTGCTCGCGGGGCTTTATCCACGGACTGCTAATAGACCGAGCATGACCTCCAAGCCGACTTCGGAACCCGGCGGCGGTCCCCCGATCCGCTACCAGCCCGACGAACAGCCCCCGCCCGCGCTCGCGGTGGGGACGGGGCTGCAGCTCGCGACACTGAACATCGCCGCCATCATGCTGATTCCGCTGGTCGTCATGAGGGCCGCCGGGACGACGGACGCCTACCTCGCCTGGACCGTGCTCGCATCGGTGACCATCTGCGGTCTGACCACGGGGTTGCAGGCGTTCCGCGCCGGGCGCATCGGGGCCGGGCACGTCATGGTCATGGGAACCTCCGGGGCCTTCATCCCCGCCTCCATCATGGCGCTCCGAGAAGGCGGCCCGGCGCTGCTGGCCACCCTGGTCGCCGTATCGGCGCTGGTTCCGCTCGTGCTCTCGTGGCGGCTGGCGCTCTTCCAGCGGATCCTGACGCCCGCCGTTTCGGGAACCGTGATAATGCTCATCCCGGTCACCGTGATGCCTTTCGTCTCGGGACTGATTTCGGGCGCCGACGGCGCGAGCGTCCCGCCGGGAACCGCGCTCAGCTTCCTCGCGACGGTGCTCGTCATCGGCGGTCTGGCGCTCAAGGCCACCGGGGGGCTCCGCGTCTGGGCCCCCGTCATCGGCGTGCTCGCGGGATCGGGGATGGCGGCGGGCTACGGCCTGTACGACCTGGAACGAGTCGTTGCGGCTCCGTGGGTCGCCCTGCCCCGCCCCCTCCCGCCCGGTTTCGACCTCGGTTTCGGCCCGGCCTTCTGGACGCTTCTGCCCTCGTTCCTGCTCGTGGCCGTGGTCGCCGCCGTCCGCACGATGAGCAGCACCTTCGCCATCCAGCGGGTCTCTTGGCGCAACAGGAGCCGCCCCGTCGACTTCCGCGCCGTGCAGGGAGCCATGGCCGTCGACGGCGCGGGCAACCTCCTGGCCGGGCTGGCCGGAACGGTGCCGGGGAGCGCCACGACCACCAGCGTGTCGCTGACCCAGCTCACCGGAGTGGCGGCGCGGGTCGTCGGCGTCGTGACCGGCGCGGCGTTCGTCGCATTCGCCTTCCTCCCGAAGGCCTTCGCGGCCGTCCTGGCCGTCCCGGACCCGGTCTTCGCCGGCTACCTGGCCGTCCTGCTGGCCATGCTCTTCGCGATCGGGATGAAGATCGTCGTGCAGGACGGTCTGGGCTTCCGCGAAGGAATGGTCGTGGGCATCGCCTTCCTGGCCGGCGTGAGCTTCCAGCAGGGACTGATCTTCCCCGACCTCGTCTCCAGTTTCGCGGGCGGCCTGTTCGCGAACGGCATGAACGCCGGCGGCTTCGCGGCCATCCTCATGACGCTCCTGCTGCGCCTCACGGCCCCGCGCCGCAGCCGGATCGAGACCCGGTTCGACCCGTCGGCGCTGCCGGAGATCCGGGACTTTCTGGACGACTTCGCTTCGCGCGGCGGATGGGGTGCGGAGATGACCGACCGGCTCGCGGCCGCGTTCGAAGAGGCGCTCCTGACCCTGATCCGGGACGAGGCGCGGCAGCACGCCCGGCGGCGCCTGCTTCTGGTCGCCCGCAGAGAAGGGAACAGCGCGGTGCTGGAGCTCTTCGTCAGCCCGCAGGACGACAACCTCCAGGACAGGATCTCCCTCCTCGGCGAGCAGACGGAGGACGCCTCCCCCGAGCGCGAGGTCTCGCTTCGTCTCCTCCGGCACCTGGCCTCTTCCGTCCGGCACCGGCAATACCACGACACGGACATCGTTACCGTGCGCGTGGAAGGCCCGGACTGACGGGACGGCTCCGGCGCCGGGAGGACGGCGCCGAACGCTCGATCACCCTGTCTCGCAGCCCGCGATGCCATTAGCTTACCGCGTTGCGAGCCAACGGAACCGGGAAGCGACGCTCGCAACCCCCGGCAGTCCGTGGATATAGCCGCCCGAGCACCGAGACCCATGGTACGCCGCAACCCGCTCCTGACCGCCCTGATCCTCGGATTCTCCGCCGGGTGCGGAGACTCGGGCGCCCCGCCCGCGCCACCCGTGCCCACGACTCTGGAACTCTCGCCGGAGTCGCTCGGCCTCGAGGCCCTAGCCGCCACCGCGAAGTTCACGGCCGCGGTGTACGACCAGGACGGGAATGCGATGACGGGCGTGCCGGTTTCCTGGCGGTCGTCGAGTCCTTCGGTCGCCGCCGTCAACCAGGCGGGGCTCGTTACCGCCGCGGGCAACGGATCGGCCTACGTGGCGGCGACGGCGGGAGAGGCGCTGGACTCGGCCCGCGTCGTCGTGAAGCAGCGCCCGGCGTCGCTGTGGATCCGGCCGGGTCATCCCCTGCGCATGGAAGCGCTCGGGGACACCGCGAAGCTCGCCGCCGAGGTGCTCGATCCGAATGGCCGCGCGATCGTCGAAGCGGTCGCGATCTGGTCCGTCGGCGACGCGAAGGTGGCGACGGTTACCCAGGAGGGACTGGTGACCGCCGCCGCCAACGGCGGCACGACCGTCAAGGCCGCCTTCGGCGACCTGGCGGACTTCGTCTCCGTCTCGGTGAGGCAGGTGCCGGCGGTGGTTCGGATCTCCCCCGCCGACGACACCCTGAGGTTCGAGACGCTCGGAGACACCATCCGGCTCTTCGCCGAGGTGTTCGACGCGAACGGCCACGAGGTCGAGGGCGTGCAGGTGGCGTGGGGCACCAGCGACCCGGGTGTAGCGACCATCGACCGGGACGGGCTCGTCACCGCCAGGGGAAACGGCGCTTCGACCATTTCCGCGTCCGCGCACACCGCGAACGCCTCGGCCCATGTCGAGGTGGACCAGGCGCCGACGATCATCGAGTTGCTTTCCCCAAGCGACCTGCTCGCCGTCGGCGATTCGGTCCGGATGACCGCACGGGCCTTCGATGCGGGAGGTTCTCCCATCGTGGACGCCGACTTCGCCTGGACTTCCAGCGACACCGGCGTCGCGAAGGTGAACCGGCGGGGATGGGTCCACGCCGTTGCCGAGGGGGAAGCCGAGATCACCGTGGCGCTGAAGGGCCTGAGCGCATCGGCAACGCTGGTCGTTGCCAGCCGGGACGAGATCGCGCTGCTGGCCTTCTTCCGGTCGACCAACGGCCCGATGTGGACCGCAAACGCCAACTGGGCCACCGATGCGCCGCTGGCCGAGTGGCACGGGGTCGAAGTCGACGAAGCGGCGAGGGTCGTGTCGCTGAGACTGCCCGAGAACAACCTGGCCGGAACCGTGCCGCCGGAAATCGGCATGCTCGCCGCCCTGAAACTGCTGCACCTGGAGGAAAACCTCCTCGAAGGACGGCTCCCCGGCGAGATCGGCGAGCTTCGGAGCCTGAAATCGCTCTTGCTGTTCGACAACTCCCTGTCGGGCCCGCTTCCGCCGGAGATCGGAAGGATGGAGCGGCTCGAGGTCCTGGATCTCGCCAGGAATGATTTCACCGGGCCGGTTCCCCCGGAAATCGGCGAGCTTCCGCACCTGTGGTTTCTGGGTCTCTTCATGAACGAGCTCACCGGATCGATACCCCCGGAAATCGGCGGCCTCAACAGTCTTCGCGTGCTTGACCTCTGCTTCAACCGGCTGACGGGGCCGATTCCGCCGGAGATCGGCCGGCTGAAGCGGCTGGAGACCCTGTCGCTATGCGGCAACGACCAGAACCCCGGAACCCGCAACCGGCTGACCGGCAGGATGCCTCCCGAGATCGGCAACCTGACCAGTCTCAGGCGGCTCGACCTCGGCGCGAACCGGCTGACGGGACCGATCCCCCCGGAGATCGGCAAGCTGGAGAGACTCGAGACGCTCAGGCTGTACAGCAACCTCCTGACGGAGATTCCGGAGGAGATCGGCCAACTCGAGAACCTCCGATCGCTGTTCCTCTACGGAAACCGTCTGACGGGCTCGATCCCCCCGGAAATGGGAAACCTCGTCGCCCTGGACTCGCTGCTTCTGGGGCCGGGATGGACCAGCGGAAACAACTCCCTGACCGGCACAATCCCGCCCGAGCTGGGCGATCTGGCCGGGTTGCTCAAGCTCGACCTGGGCCACAACGACCTGTCCGGGACCATCCCGAGCGAGCTCGGGAGTCTCACGAGGCTGGTATTCCTGCAACTCGACTACAACCGGCTCACGGGCGAGATCCCTTCGGAGCTCGGGAAACTGGCTCGCCTGGAATGGCTGGTGGCGTGTTCCAACAAGTTTTCCGGGCCGATTCCTCCGGAGCTCGGCCAGCTCCGGGCCCTGGAGCGCGTGTACCTCTGCTCAAACAAGCTGGAAAGCACATTGCCGAAGGAGATCGGCAAACTGACCGAACTGGTGCATCTGTACCTCGGCGGCAATCGCCTGAGCGGCGAATTCCCGGAGTCCATGCTATCCCTGACGCGCCTGACAGAGCTGTTCTGGCGAGTAAACCGCGGACTTTGCGCGCCGCGGACCGACGAGTTCGAGGAGTGGCTCGAGAACATCCCGAAGTCCTCCGAAATCTACTGCGAACCCCAGGAGAGGAAGGGGCGGCGGGGGGAACCCGAAGCGGCGTTCCCGGGGATCTGCTCGGTGACCGTGGTCGCGCCCGAGTCCGCCTCCTCGAGCGGCTCGCGGACTCCCGGAGCGAACCGCGAGGGCGCGCGAAGGGGCGTCGTACCGGGCCGGGCGGTTCCGGAGCGTCCCGGGACGTGGGGCGTGTCGTGCGGGCGGGGCCGCTGACCCGGAGGGGATGCCGCGCCGCTCTCGGCGCTCGGCCGGGCCTTGTCCACGGACCGCCGGGCGAGGGTCTCGCCCGCGGGCTGCCGATGGCGCGCCGCTTCGCGATTCCCGTCATCCTGCTCCCCGGGCTCCTCTCCGCCTGCGGAGACCCGGGCACGGACCCCCTCGTTCCGACGACGCTCACCGTCTCGCCCGACTCGCTGAACTTCGGGGCGCTCGCCGCCACGGACGGCCTCGCCGCCACGGTCCGCGACCAGCACGGAGGGGTGATGAAGGAGGCGGTCGTCTCGTGGCGGTCCTCCGAACCCGGGGTCGCCGCCGTCGACCAGGCCGGGCTGGTGACCGCCGCCGGAAACGGAACCGCGACCGTCCGCGCGACTTCGGGGAACCTCGCCGACTCCGTAGCGGTCACGGTGGAGCAGGTGCCGGCGGAGGTGCGGATCTCCCACGGCGACGAGCCCCTTGTATTCGAGACGCTCGGCGACACCGTCCGTCTCTCCGCCGAGGCGCTGGACGCGAACGGGCACGCCGTCGCGGGAGTCCCGCTGGCCTGGTCCGTCGACGATACGAGCGTGGCCGCCGTCGACCGGGACGGCCTGGTCACCGCGAGGGGCAACGGCACCGCCGCCGTGTCCGCGTCCGCGGAGGGGGCGACCGGATCGCGCACGGTCGAAGTGGACCAGGTGCCGGCGACCGTCGAGGTCATGTCCCCAACGGACGTGCTGGCCGTGGGCGACTCGGTCCGGATGACGGCGCGGGCCTTCGACGCGGGGGGCTCCCCGATCGAAGACGCGGACTTCGCCTGGACTTCGAGCGACACGACCGTCGCCACCGCGAACCCGGAAGGATGGGTACGCGCCCTGGCCGAAGGGTCGGTCGAGATCACGGCGACGCTGAATGGCCTGAGCGCATCGGTCGAGCTGGTCGCCGTGTCCCCCGACAGGATCGCGCTTCTGGCCCTCTTCGAGTCGGCCAACGGCAAGTCGTGGAACAACAGCGACAACTGGGGGACGGACGCGCCCCTGAGCGAGTGGTACGGCGTCGAACTCGACAGCCTGGGACGGGTCCGGTCCGTGAACCTGTCCGCGAACAACCTGGCCGGGAGCATTCCTTCCGAGATCGGCGGGCTCGTCGAGCTCATTGAGCTGCACCTGGAGGCGAACCTGCTCGAGGGGGCGCTGCCGCCCGAAATCGGGCGGCTCGAGAACCTGCGGTGGCTCGGTCTGTCCGGGAACCGACTGACCGGCTCGCTCCCGCCCGAGACCGGGGATCTCGCGGACCTCCTAATACTGGACCTGAGTTTCAACGAGTTCACCGGCTCGCTCCCCCCGGAAGTCGCCCGGCTGACCCGCCTGCAGTACCTGGGTCTCTTCTCCAACGGCCTGACCGGCGCGATTCCGCCGGAAATCGGCGGCCTGGAAAGCCTGAGGTTTCTGGACCTGGCCTACAACCGGCTGACGGGACCGATTCCGCCGGAAATCGGCGACATCCGGGAACTGGAGAGCCTGCTGCTCTACGGCAACGACTCGAAACCGGAGGAAGGCAACCGCCTCACCGGCGCGATCCCGCCCCAGATCGGAAACCTGGCCAACCTGAGGTCGCTCAACCTGGGCGCAAACCGGCTCGAGGGGCCCATCCCGCCGGAGCTCGGCAAGCTGGCCGAGCTGGATTCGCTGTCGCTGTACAGCAACCTGCTCACGAGCATCCCCCCCGAACTCGGCGAGCTGGCCGGCCTTCGGCACCTGTCGCTCTACGGCAACCGTCTCGCCGGATCGATACCCCCCGAACTCGGCGATCTGGCGAATCTGCGCGCCCTGCTGCTCGGAAGAGGATACACCAGCGGCAACAACATGCTCACAGGTTCGATCCCGAGCGAACTGGGCGAGCTCGCGCGTCTGGAAAAACTCGACCTGGGCGGAAACGACCTGACGGGTTCGATCCCGGGCGAACTGGGCAAGCTGGCCAGGCTGGAATTCCTCGAACTCGGCTCGAATCGCCTGACCGGCGGGATTCCCGCGGAGCTGGGCGGACTCACCCGCCTTACGCGCCTGGCCGCCTGTCCCAACGAGCTCTCGGGGACGATTCCCGGGGAGCTGGGGGAACTGCGGGAGCTCCGCCGCCTGTTTCTCTGCTCCAACGACCTGACCGGGAAGCTGCCCCCGGAAATGGGCGGCCTGACGAAGCTGCGGCTCCTGCGCCTCGAGGCCAACCGGCTGACCGGCCAGATCCCCGATTCCATGCTGGCGGTCAGAGACCTCCTGGAGTTCCGGTGGGAGGAAAACGACGGGCTCTGCGCCCCCGCCACCGAGGAGTTCGAAGAGTGGCTCGACGGTATTCCGTCGTCTTCGGACATCTACTGCGAGAGCGCTTCGCCGAACCCGGAGCGGACGGAGACCGGGGCGGCGGGTCCGGGCAGCTGTTCGGTGACGGCGGTCGCGGCGGCGCCCGCCGCGGGGCGCCGGTTGCGGGGCCGCGAGACCGGCGCGGGCGTCGCGCGGGGGAGGCTGCCGGGCCGCGCGGGGGCGGGAGCGGCGGGGACCTTCCGGATGGAGAGGACCGTGCGCGCCTGTTGACGCGCCGCGCCGACGCCGACGATCCTTGCGGGACGTGCGCCGGCCCCGGAGCATCCAATAGACAACCGAAGGACGACACCATGAGAGTCCCCCGCTCCCACTACCTCCCCCGCACCCGGGCCGGCCGGATAGCCACCGCCGCCTTCCTCGCGGCCATGGCGCTGGCCCAGCCTCCGATCGTCCACGGCCTCATGAACCGCACCGAACCGTGGATCCTGGGCACGCCCTTCCTCTTCGCCTACCTCTTCGGCGCGTACTGCCTGATGATCGCCGTGCTCGTGTGGGCGCTCCGCAGGAGAATCTGATGGAGCCCTGGGTCGTCTCCACCTCGCTGATCTTCGTCTACCTGCTCGCGACGATCGTCATCGGGATCCTCGCCAACCGGAAGGGCGCCGCCAACCTGGAGGACTTCTTCCTCTACGGGCGCCAGGCCGGGGTCGTCGTCCTCTACCTGACCGTGGTCGCGACCTTCCACTCCGCCTTCGCCTTCCTGGGCTCCGGGGGGTTCTTCTTCACGCACGGAATCGGGTTCTGGATGGCGGGTACCTGGACGGTGCTGGTCGGTGCCGTCACGTACACGCTGGGAACGCGGATCTGGGCGCTCGGCAAGAAGTTCGGCTACATCACCCCGGCTGACATGATCGCCGACTTCTACGAAAGCGAGACGGTGCGGGTCGTCGTGGCGCTGGTGTCGGTTCTCTTCACGCTGCTCTACATCCAGGTGCAGGCCCAGGGGCTCGGGTACATCCTCTCGGTCGCGACGGGCGACCGCATCTCGTTCTGAAGCCGCCTCGCTCGTCCTGCTGGCTGTCGCGGCGGGCTATCTCATCGTCGGGGGACTGCGCGCGGTGTACTGGACGGACGTGATCCAGGGGATCTGGATGTACGTCGCCGTGTGGGCGGGAAGCCTGGTGCTCGTCTACAAGCTGTTCGGCGGCCCCGGCGAGCTCTGGCGCCGCCTCTCCGCCGAACGCCCCGACCTGCTGGCGCTGCCCGGCCCGGAGGGCTTCTTCACCCCGGGCATGTGGGTGGGGATGACGATCGCGCTTTCCTTCGGGATCATCCTCCAGCCCCACATGATGATCCGCTACTTCACGGCCGCCTCCGACCGCACCCTCAAGATCCTCGGCGCCACCACGCCGATCTACCTGATGACGCTGTTCATCCCCGCGGCGCTCGTGGGGCTCGGCGGCGCGCTCGTCCTGCCCGAGCTGGCGTCGCCCGACCGCGTCTTCCCCGAGCTGCTCTTCCGCTACGCGCCCCCGTGGCTGACCGGGCTGATCCTGGCAGGCGCCACCGCCGCCGCCATGTCCACGCTGGACTCGATCCTGCACTCCAACATGACCGTGCTGACCCGGGACGTGTACCAGCGCTACGTCGCGCGCGACCGCAGCGAGCGCCACTACCTGGCCTTCGGGCGCGGGGTGGTGGCGGTGCTCCTCGCGGTGGGATGGTCCCTCACGGTCCACAACCTCGACTTCCTCGTCACGCTGGTGACCCTCTCCGGCGCGGGCGCGCTTCAGCTGCTGCCGGCCGTGCTGGGCGTCTGCTACCCGGGACGGCGGCCCGGCACGAGAGCGGGCGTCGTGGCGGGAATCTGCGCCGGCCTGCTCGTCCTCTATCTGACCCGGGTCGAGTTCCCGCGGCCGCTCGGCGTCCACGAGGCGCTTTGGTCGCTCGCGGGCAACTTCGCGATCGCGATCATCGTGTCGCGGTTCACGCGGCCGCCCTCGGCGGAAACCGTCGAACGCATCCACGGAGAGGTGGAGCGGTTCGTGTACGGCCGGTAGCGATCCTGCCCGCGCAACGGCGATTCCCGGCGCTCGCCGCCGGCCGGACGGGTTCGCTCTCGCACGTCGCGCTGTCGCGCGCGCCGCCGGCCGAGGGTCCCGACTCGCCGATTTGGGGGTGTTCCCGCGGGTGTCGCGGCACGCAGTACGCCCGCCGGGGGCCGATTCGCACACTTTTCCGCGTTCCCCCCTTGCGCGGACCGCACGTTTTCCCCACGTTCGCCCCGCTCATCCGCACCCGTCCACTCCAAAAAGGGAGAACCAACGTGGACATGAAGAAACTCGCGACAGCCTCCGTCGCCGCAGCAGTTGCGTTGCTGGTGGTCGACTACCTCGTCGACATGGTCCCCTTTATCGGCGGCCACCACCCGCACGGGCACCACGAGCACAACGATTTCTCCGTCTGGGGCATTCTCGGAGCCCTCGGTCACGGCGTCGTGCTTGCGGTGGTGCTCGGGTGGAGGGGCGTGTCCGACATGATGGACGGAGCCAAGGGCGGGGCAACCTACGGCTTGCTGCTTAGCGTGGCGCACAGCCTCGAGGGCTGGGAGGGGCACTCCGGCGCCGGCGAGCTCGTCGGCGCGGGCATCGGAAGCGCGCTCGTCGTGGGTATCGCCGGGGCGGTCGTGGCCATGGCCGCCGGAGGATCCGACGACTAGAACTTCTCCCGCGGGCGTCTACCGATCCAGGCGGCCGTCGATGTCGTAGTCGGCGGCCGCCCACCGCGACGCCCGTCCCGCCACGTCGAAGGCGACATCGATCCGTCCCAGTCGCATTCCGCCCCAGCCCACCTGGTTGACCAGGGTGAAGCCGCTTCGCCCCCGCTTGAAGACTTCGGCCGCGTCCATGAAGGTGTGGGTGTGGCCGCCCAGAATCAGGTCGATGTCGGGGACGGCGGCGGCGAGCGCGAGGTCGCTCGGGCGGGCGGGGTCGTCGTAGCGGTAGCCCAGATGTGACAGGCAGATGACCAGGGAGCACCCCTGGATCCGCAGTTCCCGGCACGCCGTGCGCGCCGCCGCCACCGGATCGGTATGGACGACGCCCTCGTGAAGGCTGGCGAGCACCAGCTTCTCGAAGGCGATGCCCAGGCCGAAGATTCCCACCCTCACGCCGCCGAACTCGCGGATCGCGTAGGGTTCGACGTGCCCGGCCAGCGCCGACCCGCTCACGTCGTAGTTGGCCGACACGAACTCGAAGCCGGCCTCCGGCAGCACGGCCACCAGCCCGTCCACGCCGTTGTCGAAGTCGTGGTTGCCGAGCGTGGCCACATCGTAGCCCATCGAGGTCATGGCCCGAAACTCCAGCTCCCCGCCGAAGAAGTTGAAGTACGGCGTCCCCTGGAAGATGTCCCCGGAATCGAGGAGCAGGACGTGCTCGGTGGCCTCGCGCACGCGACGGATCAGAGTCGCGCGCCGGGCCGCTCCCCCCAGTCCCTGGAAGCGCCCGCCGTCCATGGGGAAGGGGTCCATCCGCGAGTGCGTGTCGTTGGTGTGCAGCACGACCAGGCTGACGCCGTCTTCGGAGAGGAGAGGGCCGTAGGAGAGGTCTCGTCCACGAATTCGGTCACGGGACGCGGTCCCCGCCCGCAGCGGTTCGACCCCGGCCAGCCCCGCCATCCCCCCAAGGCCCAGCACGCGCATGAATTCGCGCCGCTTCATTCTTCGCCCTCCGCTTCTGCGCTTCCAGCGCTTCGGATGCGCCCGTGGTGAGGGATCGGCACGCCCTCACGACCGACCCGGCTGAGCGCCTTCCCCAACCGGGATGTTGCCCCAGCGCATGAAGAGCGCCGGAACGACCACCATGTTGAGCAGCGTCGAGGTCAGCAGTCCGCCCAGAACCACGACGGCGAGCGGCGCCTGGATTTCCTTTCCGGGCTCGCCGATCCCCATTGCCAGGGGGATCAGCGCCAGTCCCGCGGTCAGGGCGGTCATCAATATCGGACTCAGCCGCTCCACCGAGCCGCGCCGGATGGCGTCCGGAAGCGACATTCCACCCGCGCACAGGTCCTGATATCGGCTCACGAGGAGCATGCCGTTTCGCACCGCGATCCCGAAGAGCGTGATGAAGCCCACGAGCGTCGCGACGTTCACCGTGCCGCCGATGAGGAGCACGGCGATCACTCCCCCGGTCAGGGCCAGCGGCAGGTTCACCATGAGGAAGGCGGCCGTGCTGAAGTTGCCGAACGCCCGGAACATGATCAGGAAGATCGCGCCGATCGAGAAGAGCGAAAGGACGGTGATGCGCCGCGTCGCGCTCTGCCCGCTCTCGAACTGTCCCCCGTACTGCAGGTGGTACTCGGGCGGCAGGTCCAGGTCGTCGGCGATGTGTCCCTGCAGCTCGGTCACGGCGCCGATCACGTCCCGCCCGGCCACGTTGGCGCTCACGACGATCTTCCGCGACACGTTCTCCCGCGTGATCATGTTCGGCCCGCGGGCCTGCACGATCGAGCCGAGCTGCGAAAGCGGCACGATCGGGCCGGCGGGGGTCGCCACCAGCGCTCCCCCGATGGCGTCGGGATCGCTCCGGTAACGGTCCGCGTAGCGCACGACCAGGTCGAAGGTCCGCTCGCCCTCGCGCACCATGGACACGACTTCGCCCTGCATGGCGATGTGGACGGCACCGGCCAGCGCCCCGGGGCTGACCCCGTGGCGTGCCATGGCCCGGCGGTTGGCGCGCACCTGCAGCTGGGGCACCTCGGCCTGCTGCTCCATCGATACGTCAACCAGGCCGTCGACCTCGTGTGCGATGGCCTCGATCTGTCCGGCGATCTCGCGCAGTTCGCGAAGATCGGGTCCGAACACGCTGATCGCGATCGCCGCCCGCGTGCCGGACAGCATGTGGTCGATGCGGTGCCCGATCGGCTGCCCCACCGTGATGCTGGTGCCCGCGATCCCCGCAAGCTCCGCGCGCACCTCGGCCATCACTTCCGCGAGCTCGCGGCCGGACAGGTCAAGCCGCGCTTCGACATGCGACACGTTGACGCCCTGCGCTTCCTCGTCCAGCGCGGCGCGGCCCGTGCGCCGTGCGGTCGAGATCACCCCCGGCACCCCCAGCAACCGCCGCTCCACGCGATTGCCGATCTCGCCGGATTCCGCCAGCGACGTGCCCGGCACGCTGATGATCGCGATCGTCAGCGACCCCTCCTGGAACTCCGGCAGGAACTCCCGTCCCAGGACGGGCACCACGGCCAGGGTGCCCGCGAGCAGCAGCGCCGCCCCGACCAAGACTCTCCCCGAACGCTGCAGCGCGCGGGTCAGCACCCGTTGGTAGACGAACTCGAGTCCCCGGACCAGCCAGGGCTCGCGTCGCCGCCTGATCGAGCGGTCGCCCGGCAGCAGCAGGTAGGAGAGCGCAGGTGTAACCGTTACCGCGACGACGAGCGACGACAGGATACTGATGATATAGGCGTACCCCAGCGGCTTGAGCATGCGGCCCTCGACCCCGGTCAGGAAGAACAGGGGGACGAAGACGATGGTGATGATCAGCGTCGCGTTGAGGATCGGATCCCTGATTTCGCTCGCCGCGCCGCGAATCAGGGGCAGCGTCGCCAGGCGCTCGCCGGGTGGCCGGCGAAGGTTGTCGCGGAGTCGCCGGTGGACGTTCTCGACAAAGATGATCGCGTCGTCGACGAGGGCTCCGATCGCGATGGCCATCCCGCCCAGCGTCATGGTGTTCACCGTGCCTCCCAGGGCACGCATGGTGATGACCGCCAGCGCCAGCGACAGGGGGATGGCCACCACGGAGATCAGCGTGGTGCGCACGTTCCACAGGAAGAGCAGCAGGATGGCGATCACGAAGAACGCGCCGTCGCGGAGCGCGATGATGACGTTCTCGACGGCGAGCGAAATGAAATCGGCCTGGCGAAAGATGTCGCGCTCGAAGGTGATTCCCTCGGGCAGCTCGGCTTCGATCAGGTCCAGCTCGGCATCGACCCGTTCCGTGAGTTCCAGCGTGTTGGCGCCCGCCTGTTTCTGGACCGACAGGATGACTGCCGGCTTCGCGTTCACGGATCCGGACCCGTATGTGATCTTGGGACCGATGCGGACTTCGGCCACGTCGTCGATCAGGACCGGAACTCCTTCCCGGGTCGCCACCACGGTCACCCCGATGTCTTCCACGCTCGAGGGGCGCACGATCCCCCGGACCAAGATTTCGCGTCCACTCGACCAGTAGAGACCTCCCGCCACGTTCTCGCTCGACCCCTCGATAGCGGCGAGCACGTCTTCAAGTCCCACCTTGTAGGCCAGGAGCCGTTGCGGATCGACCAGCACCTGGTATTCGCGCACATCGCCGCCCTGCGTCACCACCTGCGATACTCCCGGCACCGCCAGCAGCCTACGCCGCACGATCCAGTCCGCCGTGGTGCGCGCTTCCATGAGCCGCGACTCGGGTGCGACAACGCCCACCAGCATGATCTCGCCCATGATGGAGCTGATGGGCGCGAGAACCGGAGGACTCACGCCTTCCGGAAGGTCGAGCGCCTGGGCCTGGAGCCGCGCACCCACGATCTGCCTCGCGAGGTAGATGTCGGTTCCCCATTCGAAATCCGCCCAGACGACGCTGATTCCCTGCGCTGACTTGGAGCGCACCCGCCGAACCCCAAGCGCGCCGTTCAGAGCCGTCTCGATCGGGAAGGTGATCGATGTCTCCACGTCTTCGGGCGCGAGCCCGTGGGCGTCCGTCACCACCGTGACCGTGGGAGCGGTCAGGTCGGGAAAGACATCGACCGGGAAGGTGGCCGCCACCCAGCTGCCGCCCACGAAGAGCCCCATGGCGAAGATGAGCGCAAGGAAGGGATTCGCGAGGGATGTGCCCACTACGAGGTCGAGAAAACCGCGCCGCTCGCGTGCCGGGGGGGTGTTTTCCACGGGCTAGTAGCTAGTGGGCGTGGTCGTGCGCCGGCGCGACGACCCCGAGCGCGGCGAGGTTGACCTGGTACGCGCCTACGGTGACGACGTGCTCACCGGAGGCGAGCCCGGACGAAACGATGGTCCAGGATCCGTCCGAAGGACCTGTTTCGACGACTCGGCGTTCGAAGGTGTCCCCGGTGAGCATGACGTAGATGACGGAGAGGTCGTTCTCGTCCTGGATCGCCGAGGCCGGAACCGCGACTCCGGGCACCCGGTCGCCGATGAGGATGTGGCCTTCTGCCAGCATTCCCACCTTGAGGGCGCCGCTGGAGTTCGGAACCCCGAAACGGACCGCGAGAGTGCGGCTCGCGGGATCGATCATGTTACCGATGGAAAGGACCCTGCTCGAAGTGTAGGTGGTCGCGCCGCCCTCGACGGTGAACCACGCACCCCGGATCCGGTGCGCCTCCGAGGCGTAGCGGGCGGGAACCCGCGCCACGAACCAGAGTGAGGACGCGTTCACGATCGTGAACGCGTGCTCTCCAATCTCGATCTGGGCGCCCAGCGCCACATCACGCACCGCGACCACCCCGTTGATCGGGCTGCGCAGGCGGTACAGGTCGGGGTCTTCCTCGCCGACGCCATCCAGCGTGCCGCCGATCGCTTCGAATGCGGCCACCGCCACATTGAGGTTTCGCCGCGCCTCCAGCACCCGACGTTCCGGGATGGCACCGGCGGCGAAGAGGCGTTCGGCCCGGTCGGCTTCGAGTTGGGCCTCCACGACGTCGGCCCGCGTGCGCACGTATGAATTGTCCGGGCTCGTGGGCGCGATCAGCGCCAGCGTCTGCCCGGCAGCCACCCGGTCGCCGGGTCCGATCGAGGGGCCGTCCACCGCAACGCGCCCCGCAACGGGCGATGAAACGTGAACCAGACCTCCGGGAGGGGCCACCAATTCGCCGGGGGCCGGGATCGACGCCGGAATCTCGCGCTCCGCCGCCGCGGCGATCGCGAAGGGGAACGACCACTGCTCCTGCTTCGGAAGCATGATGATTCCCGAGGCCACCTCGTCCTCCGAGTGGCCGTGGCCCGCGTGCGGGTCCAGTTGGTCGTCCGCGTGGTCGTGCCCCGCGTGGGCATGGGCCATGTCCCCCGAGTGGTCGTGCCCCGCGTGCATGTCGGCCATGTCCCCCGAGTGGTCGTGCCCCGCGTGGGCATCCGACTCGCCGCCCGCATGGTCGTGCCCCGCGTGCGCGTGGGCCTCGTCTCCCGCGTGGCCGTGCCCCGCGTGAACATGAACGTCCCCCTCGCTCTCGAAGACCTCGAACTCGCCCGCCCCGATCACGTAGTCGCTTCCCTCCAGCGACACCGCGACCTCGGCGTGCCAGTGGCCCTCCGACGGTATCGTGGGCGACACCATGTACAAGCCCGGAGTCTCCGGCACGGCTTCGATCTCCTGGCGGCCTGCGGGAGGCCCGTAGACGATCAGCGCGACGCCGGCATCCGTCACCGGTCGCCAACCCTCCACCCGGGTGAGGTAGATCTGCCAGGGCTCCTCGCTCTCGACACCCATGATCTGGTGCGGGTATTCGACGAAGAGCTCGATGTCGCCGGACAGCCTGGTGAACACGCCTCCACCGCGGTGAGGATCGTGGGCCGCGTCGGCCCCTCCGTGGTCCGGCGTGTCCCCGCATCCCCATATGGCGATGCCCGCGACGCCCATCAGCCACGGCCCGGCCTCTCTCGTTTTCATCGTTTGTCCTCCGGAGCGCTTCCCGTGGCGCGAAGCAGGTCGTAGTACGAGACCCAGGCTTCGGTCGCCAGCGAAAGCGCGCTCAGCTGGGCTCCCTGAAAGGCACCCGCCGCGTCCAGGAGTTCCAGCAGGGTCATCTCGTGTTCGCCGTAGGCAGCGGTCGCCGAGGCAAGAAGCGCCTCGCCATCGTCCCGGAGACCCTGCGCCGCGGCCTCGAGCCGTGCCCGGTTGGACGCATATCCGTCCGCGGCGGCCAGCACGTCGTACCGCGCGATCTCCCTCCGAAGTTGGAGACGGTACGCGGCGGCGGCGCTGTTGGCGGCAGCCTCCTCCCTGGTCCCGACGCCCCGGTCGAAGAGCGGCAGCGGGACATCGAGCCCGATGCTGGCGCCTCCGAATCCGTCATCGTGGTGCCGGTATCCAACCCCGAGACTCGGGGCGGGCACCCAACCGGTCCGGGCCACGTCCGCACCGGCCCGGGCCGCGTCCAGCTCGCTTGCCGCCGCTTGCACGTCCGGACGGCCGTCGAGGGCGGTCATCGCGGCCGCGCGGCTCATCATGGGCGGCACTCCTTCCAACCCCGCCGACGGACCGATCTCCTTCGCTTCGGATCCCGGTTCAATGAGCACGGCGAGATGCCTCCTCGCCGCCCGGGTGCGCAACATCGCTTCCTCCAACTCCTGTTCGGCCTCCACCCGCGCGAGTCGCAGCCGACGGGCTTCGTAGGCGGAAATGTCACCCTCCTCAAAACGGACCTCGGCATCCTCCGCCACCGATTGAATCACCGAAGCGGTTCGCCGCACGACCGACTCCGCCTCTTCCGCAAACCATGCCCGCACATACGCCTCCCGCACCTCGAAGGCCAACTCGATCGAGTCGGCGCGCAGGCGTGCGGCCCCGGCACGGATCGTGTTCGCGGCGGAGCGGGCCCGGGCGGTGGTCCGGCCGGGCCACTCCACCTGCTGGATGACCTTGAAGGTCTCTTCCCAGGCCTTCTCGTCGTTGTGACTCAGGTCGTCCCGCTCCAACGAGAATTCCGGATTGAAGTAGGCGCGCGACTGTCGGGCCCATCCCGTCAGCCCGGCGGCCTCGGATCTTGCGATCCTCAGCGCGAGGCTGTTCCCGGCGAACGCCTCCAGCGCCTCGGCGAGCGAGACCCGGCGCACCGTTTCCTGCCCGATGGCAGCCCTCGGCGCCAACAGTACGCCGCAGAGGACCAGAACGGGCCACGGCCGTGTTCGCGATTCTCGCAATGGAAACTCCAGGCTAAAGTGCTCCCGGCAACTACATTACTGCCCATCCGCGCGGATGGACAGGCAAGGGGGTCGTTTCCAGTCCGGGACCCGGGCTGCGCCGCTCCGGGTCAGAACCGGTTGTCGTTGCCAATTCCGTTGCGCCCTCCATATGATGATGCATCGACCTCTCCACGATCCACGCGCCAGAACGAGCGATGACCACCGTCACCACCCTCGGCCAGGGCCACCAGCCCGCCGACACTCCCGATCCCTCCGCGGCGGGCAGGCAAGGCGTCGTAGCAGCCCTGGTGCTCATCGGCGGATACACGATCGTCGAGGTCGTCGCCGGCTTCATGTCGGGCAGTCTGGCCCTCCTCGCCCACGCCGGCCACATGCTCACCGACGCCGTGTTCCTGGTGCTCGCGCTGGTCACCATGCGTCTGTCGGGCCGCTCCACGGCCGAGCACACCTACGGCTACCACCGCACCGAGGTCATCGCGGCGCTGATCAACGCGTTGGTACTCTGGGGCATTTCCGTGTGGGTGCTCATCGAGGCATACCGCCGCCTGTCGGCGACGCCGGAAGTCGATGGCCGGATCCTCCTGATCGTGGCCTCGGTCGGACTGGTGGTGAACATCGCGGCCGTGTGGACGATCCACGGCGCGGCTCAGAAGAACGCAACGCTCGAAGGCTCTTTCCAGCACATGATCACCGACCTGCTGGGGTCGGTGGCCGTCGTCGTCGCGGCCGTGCTGGTGTGGGCGTTCGGCTGGCAGGTGGCCGACCCGGTCACGAGCATGCTGATCGGCGTTCTGATCCTGACGAGCACCTGGCGCCTGCTGTCCCGGGTGATGGACGTGCTGCTCGAAGGCACGCCGGAGCACATCGACCTCTACGCGCTCTGCCACAAGCTGGAGGAGCTCGACGGGGTGACCGTCATCCACGACGTGCACTGCTGGACGCTGGCACCGGGGTACGTCGCCCTGACCGCGCACATGCTGGTGGATCCCGCGTACGCGGCCGACGGGGGCCACGAGATCCTGCTGGACCGGGTGCGTGACATCGCCTACGACGAGTTCGACATCCAGCACATCACGGTGCAGCTGGAGACCACCGCGGGTCGCTGTGTCGAAGCGCACCACGTCGATCACCTGCTCGCCACCGCGCGAGCTCCGCTGTAGCGAGAAGATCCGCCGTTCGGCGGCGCCCGGGGAGGGCGACGCCGTATCCGGCCGTCCAGAGCCGGGGTCACCGTGCCGCGCTCGCGCAGGTACTCCACGAACGCCGCGCGGATCAGTATGCCGAGGTCCTCGCGCGCCCCGGCCCCGACGTCCCACAGCACGCTCCACTCCCCCCCGCCGTTGACCAGGTAGTCGACCGTGGCGAGGCGGTAGGCGCGGTCCGGGTCGACCGGCTCCCCGTTTATGCGGACGCCGACGGCGTCGTCCCCGTCCAGCTCCATCGTCCATCCCGCGATGGGCTCCCCGGTCGTGCGCGCGATCTGGTCGGCCAGCTCCTCCAGCTGCGCGCCCGAGAGGGTGAGCACGACGACGAAGTTCTCGAACGGCAGCAGTTCGTAGGCGTGCCGCATGAGGATCGGCCCCGCCGCCAGGGGCACCCTGATGCCCCCCTCGTTGACCAGGGAGACGTGTACGGTGTCGCGGGCGTAACGGCGGGCTGCGTGCAGGAGCGCCTCCGCGACCAGGTTGTCGAGCGTACCTTCCGGGTCGGCCTTGACGAAGTCGCCGGACGCGTGGCCGAGCACCTCGGCGAGCTGCTCGCCGAGCCGCTCCCGGTACGGCGCGATCAGCGCCTCGATGTCGCGCGCCGCGTCGAGGCTGTCCGTTATCCGGACGAAGCCGGCCGCCGGCGCGCGGACGGCGACGGCGGCGGGGGGCGGCTCCGGCGGCGGCGCGTTGGCGCAGGCGGCCGGGAAGAGTGCGGCGGCGGGCGCGCCGAAAACGAACCGGGTCTTCATCTTCGCGAACATCGTGCCGATAATCCTGGCCCTCCGGGCGCGACCGCGCCATGGCACGCCGGCGCCATTCGTCCAATGAGCAACCCGGAGCGAAGCCGCCGGTCGGGCCGCTAAATTGCACACCCGAACCGTGACCCGAGCGCAATGAGGCAGCCCACCCATGAGAGAGCCGATCGCTATGTGCTTCAGCGGGGGAAAGGACAGCGCGCTCGCCCTGCAGGCCATCCGGCAGGCGGGCGAGTACCGCGTGCGGACGCTGATCACCACCGTCACCGGCGGCTACGACCGCGTCAGCATGCACGGCGTGCGGCGGTCGCTGGTGCGCGCCCAGGCCGCGTCGCTCGGCATCCCGCTGGCCGAGGTCGCGGTGCCGCCCGAGCCGTCCAACGAGGCCTACGAACGTGCCATGGGGCGCGAGTTCGACCGCCAGCGCACCGCCGGAATTAGCCGGATCGGGTTCGGCGACATCTTCCTCGAGGACCTCCGGGAGTACCGCGAGCGGCAGCTGGCGGAGCGGGGCCTCGAGGCGGTCTTCCCGCTCTGGCGGCGGTCCACCGCGCGGCTGGCGCGATCATTCATCCGGGACGGCTTCGAGGCGACGGCCGTGTGCGTCAGCCTAGCCGCGCTGGACGCCTCCTTCGCCGGACGCCCCTTCGACGCCGCCTTCCTCGCCGACCTCCCCGAGTCCGCCGACCCCTGCGGCGAGAACGGCGAATTCCACACCTTCGTCAGCGCCGGACCCGTCTTCGCCCGGCCCGTCCCGGTAGCGCGCGGCGAGGTTGTGGAGCGGGACGGTTTAGCCTTCTGCGATCTGGTCGCGGCCGGGCGGTCCGCGAGCGAGCCCCCGGCGCCGCGCCGGGCGGTGAGGCGCCGGGACGGGCGGGCGCGACAAACGACGAAAAAGTAAACCATGCATTACATATTGTAATGTAAACATTACACTCCAAGCCAAGTAATAGCGCCATGTCCCTTCCTCGTGCCCTCCGCGGCGTCAGAGTCCTCGATCTGTCCCGGCTCCTTCCCGGGCCCTTCCTGACCATGATCCTCGCCGACATCGGCGCCGATGTCGTCAAGGTGGAGGAGCCGCGCCGGGGCGACTACATGCGCGACTTCCCCCCCCGCGGCGAGGGCGCCTCGGGGCGCTACCTGGCGGTGAACCGCAACAAGCGCTCGGTCACGATCAACCTCAAGGACGAAGGCGAACGCGAGCGGTTCCTCCGCATGGCCGCCCGCGCCGACGTCGTGGTCGAGAGCTTCCGTCCCGGAGTGATGGACCGGCTGGGCGTCGGTTACGCGGCGCTTCGCGAGCGCAACGAGCGCATCGTCCTCTGTTCCATCTCGGGATACGGGCAGACCGGTCCCTACCGCGGCCGCGCCGGGCACGACATCAACTACCTCGCGCTCGCCGGGGTGCTCGCGATGAGCGGCCAGGACCCCGACGGTCCGCCCGCCCTCGCCGGCGTGCAGATCGCCGACTTGGGCGGCGGCGCGTTGTGGGGCGCCGTCGCCATCCTTGCCGCCCTGATCGACCGGGACCGCACCGGCCGGGGCGCCCACCTGGACATTTCCATGACCGAGGGCGCCGCCGCCCTGCTGGCCGGCGAGTTCGGCATAGCGAAGGCCGAACTTTCCCCCCCGACCCGCGGGACCGGACTCCTGAACGGCGGCGCGGCCCGCTACGGGACCTACAGGACGAGCGACGGGAGGTATCTCAGCGTGGGGGCGCTCGAACCGCGGTTCCTGGCGCGGCTGGAGGCGGCGACGGGCCTCGAGCCGAAACCGGGAGCCGCCGAAGACCGAGGGTTGCGACGCCGGCTGGCGCGGATCGTCGCCAGCCGGACGCGAGACGAATGGGCGCGCATCCTGGCCGGGCACGACTGCTGCTGCGAACCCGTCCTCGAGCTCGACGAGGTGCCGGAACACCCGCTGCACCGCGAGCGCGGCCTCTTCTTCGAGATCGCCGAAGCGGACTCCGCCGGGACGCTGCAGGTGCGCACCCCGCTCGGGTTGCCGGAGGGTCGTCGTCCCGCCCCGGCCCTCGGCGAACACAACGCCGAGGTCTTCCGGGAGTACGGGGTGGAGGAGCTCTCCGGCGGACCGGGCGACGCGGCCGGCCGAGCGGGCTCCGGGGAGTGAGAGTCGCGCCCCGCCGGCCAACCCGGTCAAGGAAACCGTGGGCGCGGGGGACGGGGCGAAGGCGAGCTAACGGCTGAACTTCCGAGGGGAGGGGGGAGGGCGGGCCGACCCGGGAACGTTGTCATCGGAAACCCAGCGCGGCCGCGACCTTCGCCTGTCGGCGGTCTAACGTCCAGAACGCGACCGCCCCCGGCTCAGGGGCCGCGTAAAGGGCGGTGGCGACGTGCCAGAGGTCGGCGCCGCGAAGGCTGCCGGCCTCGAGCGCGGACTTCATCTCGGGCGAGAGGGGCCGGTGGGCAAGGATCCAGCCGATGCGGGCCAGAACGTTGGCGGGCACCGGCCGGCGCTCGCGCCCGCAGGCGGCCCTCAGTTCGGCTTCAAGGAGATTCGAGGACACCAGGCGCGAATAGCCCGCCAGGCGGTCGGCCAGGGCTTCCGCGCCCGCTTCCGCAAAGGCAAGGGCCACGACAACCGAAGTGTCGACGTACGCGACGCTCACGCGTTGCGGTCGGCGAGAAAGCGGGCGAGGCCGCCGGGATTCGGCGGACCGGGTTCGAGGGGGCTGCGGGGATCCTCGGCGGGGATCACGATCCCGCGCTTCTCGAGCCGCGCGAAATGTTCCTCGACGCTCGTGGGCTTGGGCGCCAGGGGACGGATCTCAGCCACGGGGTCGCCCCGGTAGCTGATCGTGACGGGCGTGCCCTCGCGGACCAGCCTCAGGACCTCGGAGAACTTGGCCTTGGCCTCGTAGGTGGAGTAGACGGGGTTCATGAGGTCAGTATAACTAGTCTGACTGGTTTGTCAACGAACAGGCTACCGCTGCCTTGGCACCGCCACTGCCGCCACGCCGGGATTGACCGCGATCAGTGCGGTACGGTTAACCCTCGCCGACGGGCGTGTGTCACGATGCGGGTCCCGCGCCTCGTCGGTTCAGCGCCCCCGACACGATCGTGGTCACGTGCAGGTTGAGCCCGTGGTTGACCCGCAGACCGAAGACCCCGTCGGTCGAGAGGGTCCCCCGGGGACAGGACCAGACCTGCTCGCCGTTGACGAAGAAGCGCAGTTCGTCGCCGTCGGCCTCCAGTGCGAGGACGTTCTTGGCCGTGGCCCGCTCCTCCGGCTTGGTGGCGAAGGACATGACGGCCGCGTGGGGGGTCCAGTCCCGCACCACGGCCGTGCCCGCGCCGGAGCGCGTCTTCACCAGGAACTCCCCGCCCTCGCGCACCAGGAAGTAGGTGTAGCGTTGGCCGGGGCCCTGCAGGTCTCCGCCGCCCACGAAGAAGCCGAAGGCCTCGCGGCGTCCCTCCGGGTCGAAGAGGTAGGTTTCGGACTCGATCCTGAAGTCGCCGGCGGCGACCGAATCGGGGTGGTAGGCGATGAGCGCGGGACCGGTGGTGACGTGCAGGCCGGGGGGCATGGCGACCAGGTAGAGGTCGTCCATGGAAGCGCCCTCCCGGTCGAAGCGGACCTCCCAGCCTTCGGGGTATTCGAGCTCGGGGGGATCCTCCTGAGCGGTGGCGGGCGGTGTAGTGACGATGAGGGCGGCGGCGGCAGCGAGTGCGGAGGCGACGATGGGTGACGCGAGCTTGAGGGTCGGTCCGGGCATGGTATTTCCTTGGCGTGCGAGGGGTTGGGGCGGGTGGCCGGGTCGTTGTGCGGGGGTTCGTGCGGGGAGAAGAGCGCCGGATCCGCCGCACCCGGTTCTCCGCGTGCCGACGGGAGACCTTGGCGGATCCCTGGGACACGCCCAGTCTGATGGCCCGTGCGGCGCATGACAACCCCTCACGCCCGGCTACCCTGCTCTCGCCGAGGCCGGGGAAGGACACCGGCGCGCCCCCGGCCGAAACGCCGGACTCCCTGTTCGCCTCGACGCACCGTTCCTCGGGGGCTCTCGCCGCAGCGCGGATCGGGAGGCGGAACGACCTACCTGTTCCTCGTCACCGAGCGCTCGCGAAACCGCAGCGACCCCACGACGCCGAAACCGCCCTCGACGTTCTGGACGGGCGGGACATCGAAGGCGATCCCGCTATGGCCGGTGGTGAGAAACGCGTGCAGGTGCTCGTCGAAGGCCACGACATCCAAAGTCATCGGGTCGGTGAAGGCATTGTCGATCGCATGCCGGGGCACCCGGATACCGACGGAGGCCGTGTCGATCTCCGCGTGCCAGGGGTCGCACCCTGAACGGCCGTCGCAGTCGCTGCGGAATGAAACGATGTAGCGGTGCGCGGCAAGGCTCGGCGTCCAGGACGCGGAGAGTGTGGCCTCGTCGTCCGCGCCCGACAATACTGCGTCCTCGATTTCGAATCCTCCCACGATGCGGGTGACTCCGGTGGCCGTCTTCCGGTCCCGGGCCCGAGCCTCCACCCTGTAGACGCCGCCGGGCTCCAGCTCCGCTTCGGGAGTGACGCAGACGTGGTCCTCAGGCTCGTGGTACAACGACATTCGGCCCAACCGGTTCTCGCAGGGTTCGTAGTCCCGAAACGGCCGTCCGGCGGCAGCCGCGCGGGCACTGTCCCACCACGCAATCAGCTCCCACTCGTCGCCCGCAGCCCCCGGGGCACGCCGGTGGATGGCGACCGAGACCTCGGAAAGCGTGCTTGCCGTGTCGGTGGCCACGAGCAGGATCGGATGCTCGGTGAAGTCTGCGTTCAGCAGGGCATACATCGCCGTCTGGTGCGTCCACCACGGCGGCTCCACAATACTGTCGCACCCGGCCATGCTCGCCAACCCGAGGCCCACCAGGGCGCAGGCGAGGTGGTTGCGGCGGGCGTCCATGGGGTCAGAACTCGAAGTCCACGCCGATGAAGGGGAGGAACGGAATATGGGTGGGCTCCCTCCACCGGTTCTCTTCTCCGATGTTGTCCCGGTCGAAGAGATTCGCCACCGATAGGTAGGGCTCGACGGATACCCCACCCCATTGGAAGCGACGGCGCACCGACACGTCCATCCGCGCATACAGCGGAAACCTCCCCTGTTGTTTCGACCAGACATCGTACCACCCGCCCTCATACACCGCGCCGAAGCCCCCGCCCGTCCACCTTCCCGCGCTGTACACCCAACCCTTAAAACCCCCGGCCGGGAGCCAGAGCGGTGTCCCCGTCCCGACGGTCGTGCGCAGCGACAGATTCAGGCCCTCTCCCGGGCGAACACTGAGCGTCGCGTCGATCTCGTGCCTGCGGTCCCACCTCGGGTGATAGCGGTGATCCTCGGTGTCCGTCAGGTCCGCCCTGGCGTACTGGTATGAGAGCCATCCCCGGACAACTCCCAAGTGCCTTTGCACAGAAACCTCCCAGCCGTACGCGTGGCCGTTCTCGAACTCCACCACCGAGCGGTCTCGCGCCGACGAGGGCCGCCAACTCGGTACATCGACGAGCCGACGGGCCCAGCCAGTCACATTCCCGGTCCATTCCTCGCCCCGCCACCCTTCAATCGACGCGCTGACACCCTCGGCGACCGAGGCCGGCGCGCCCCGGTCGTGCAGAAACCACATCGGCGCCCCCGGTCCGGCATAACGATCGTCGCGCAGCACGGAGAGGAATTGGGATGCGCGGTCGAGGCTCACGCTCACGGCGAAATCGCGACCGTGGTAGCGGGCCGCGATGCGCGGTTCCACGAATCCGCCGGAAGCGCCCCGCACGACTCCGGCACGGACGCCGGGCGTAAGTCGCACCGGGCCCAGCCACCGCTCGAACTCTGCGTGAACTCGCATGTGCAGGTACTCGCCGGAGGCCTCGCCCTCCATGTAGGCCCCCTTGCCCGACCCTTGCAGCGTGAGCGGACCGCCTTCAAGGACGAACCCGGCCCGGGCGCCGGTGCTATCGCCACGGATCGCAACGCTGCCGCGCACGCCGGTGAGCGCGATCCGATTGTTTGTTACCGGGGCGGGATTTCCGGCTCCGACGGTCGTCTTCGCGCGATATCCGCTGTGGAATGCGGTCGCGTCGACGGTCACCCCGTTGTCGCGGATCCAGGACCACGAGAGCGAGGAAGCCAGGTTCGCCCACTCCGAGTCGAGAGATGTCTCGTACCCCCACCTGAGGCGGTCATCCGAGCTGAACGCGGAGAATCGAATGCGATGGTCCTCCGCGGCAGACAGCTGAAGCCCCACATTCAGGTCATGGAACGAATACGGTGCCGAGAGCTTTGCCACATCCACCGAAGCCTGCCGGCCCGCGACGATCCAGCTTCCGTCGCCCCAGGGAAGGGAGCCCTCGGCGGTGGCGCGGACGCCGAGAAGGCTCACGCCGCCGCTCATCCGCGCAACCACCCGTTTCCCGGCCCGCTGCCGGGCCGATATCATACCCGAGAGCGATCCCCCGTGCCGGGCGGGGAGCGAGCCCTTGTAGAACTCGACGGACTCGATGGCGTCGGAGTTGAACGCGCCGAACAGCCCGAACATGTGGTGTGGTGCGAAGACCGGAGCGCCGTCCAGGCGCATTCCCACCTGGTCGGCGTTCCCTCCCCTCACATAGATCTCGGCTCCCAGATCGTGAGTGCCGGTCACCCCCGCAAACGACTGCAGACTTCGGAATACATCGGCTTCGGCGACCGCGGGCACGGCGACGATCTCCTCATGCGTGACCCCGACGGCGCCGACTAGCAGTCCGTGGATAAAGCCCCGCGAGCACCGAGAGCGGCAAGGCGCCGGGCTGGCAAGGCGCGACGAGGGGCCAATAGCAGCGCTATTGGACTGAGGAGCAACGCAGAGCGCAGCCTTGGAAGCGTAAAATGTATACTGGACATGACATAATGTAAAGTTGTCTTTACGTTGTCGAGGGGCGGGGCGAAGCGTCCAGGCCGGATGCATCGCCGCTCGAATGCCGGGGGGATTTTGTCCACGGGCTGCTAGGACCTCTCGATCGAAGATCAGACGATTCAGCTGCCGCGAACCGGTCTCGGCACGCTCCGCCTCAACCGTCAACACCGACAATTCGACGGGCGAGCGAGCGAGCGTCAGCTCCAGGAATTCTCCGGCATCGGGTACCACTACGATCGTGTCGAGCACCACATAGCCGAGAGGCGCTGCATGTATCCGAACCATTCCGTTGACGTTCGGACCGGTGACAAGCCCCGTCTCGTCCGTCGTCCGGTCGACACCGTGTTCCGGGAAGGAGACGGGCACCCCGGCGAGCGGCGCACCCGTCTCCCTGTCCGCGATTCTGAGCGACCAATCGGCTGCTCGAGTTTCCTGGCCGACGGCGTGACCACTGCCGGTTGCGCTAAGAAGCAGACCCAGCACAAGAACCGCCGGCGCATCTGCCAACCGGCCTCGGTGGGGGGTTCTCACAGCCATCGCGCCGTCACCTTACCGGTTCAATTCAACAGTACTTCCCGCGGCGGTCGGCCCTTCGCGGCGAGTCACGCCATCAGCGGGATGGCTCCACCACCTGCGACGTAGTGATGTCGTCTGCCGCAGCCAGGGTCAATGTAAACCTTCGAACCGGACCCACGAACCCATCTTCGCCTGTGTGGATGCCGAGCAGCCTGGCGAACGGCCCCGGCCCCGCCGGGGGAATGAGAGTAGGAGAACAGGTACGCCATGCCGACCTCCGGGTCTCGCAGTTGCTATTGGCAATCCTCACCGCACCGCCCAATCGTAGCGACTGCCCCACACCGGGCGCAACTCGGCACCGTCTCGAAGGCGCATCGGATCTCGTAGAAGCGCCGCCGGCCGTATCCCGCGAACCGACGCAACTTTGGCTTCTCCCTCAGCTCCCCCGTTCAAGGAGCCAGACATCCACATGGTCCAGGTCGAGGCTGTCCCGGCGGATCGTCAGCAGGTGGTCGGCAGCGCTGAAGGCCGGGGCGACGCCTCGCTTGTGGGGAGGCCGGGGAACGCTGGCTAGGAGCCGGCCGTCGGCGTCGAAGACCTCCCAGAGATCCCCGGCCGCGCGCATCACCTTGACCCAGAGCTTTCCGTCGGGCGCGATGTGGAGTCCCCCGAGGATCGGTTTTGCGGCGGGTCGGGTGGGGCCCGAAGGGTCGCATGACGCGCTCCTGTTCTCCGACCGCCACTCGTTGAAGTCCCGGTTGCCCTCCTCCCACTCGTCGTCCCCGATCGGTTCCGCCGGCAGCGGACGCTGGATCACGCGAACGGTGTCGGCGCCGCCGTTCCGCGTAACCGCGATGCGGTAGTCGCGCTCGAATGCGGAGTAGATGACGTCGCCCGGTCCCGGGTGCTGCGTCAACCCCGGAGCGAAGGGGATCGTGAAGAACCTGAGAATGCCCTCCTCGGTCTGGCAAATGATATACGGCGCCGGAGCGTCGGACGGGGCTTCCAGCTGCACCAGCGTGTCGCCCGTTTCGCCGCGGCTGTTCAGGCCCACGTACAGCGACCGCAGCGCGGAGCCGAAACGCGTTTCGACCGCGGAACCCGTCGCATACCGGTACAACTCGTCCGGGCCCACGGCGTACAACCGGATGGCGCCGCCTCCGCCTGTCATGCTCCCCCGCGTCCTCTGCTGTCCGAGCCACTCGCCCTCCGCCGACCACGCGCCGACGCGGCCCAGCATGATGTCATAGGTCAGGAGCCGGTCACCCGCCCACGCCAGCGAAGAGAGCGTCTCGAACTCGCCCGGCCCTTCGCCCCGCCGGCCGAAGGTGCGGCGGTGCGCACCGTCGAGCCCGAAGACCCTCACCTCGAAGTTGCGAGCGTCGGCCACGTAGACCTCACCGTCCGGCCCGAGCGCCACGCTGTTCACGCCGCCGAACTCGTCCGGCGAGCCGGTGTCGGTCAGGGTTTCCGGCCCGATGGAGACCACCGGGACGAGACGCGCCGGGGGCGGAGTGCCGGTGTTGGTGACGTGGACGGTGCCGCCGATAGTGTCGAAAGTGATGGCGAAGTCGCTGGGGGGTGCCGCGGCGTCCTGTGCGCACGCTGCGGCAAGGGCGAGAGTGCCGGTGACGGTGAGAGCGGCGCCGAGCAGTCCGTGGGCAAAGCCGCCCGAGCAACTACGACGCTGGCAGCTTCCCGGCGGGTTGCTTCGCGCCGCGCCCGAAGGTTGTGCCTCCATGGGCTCCCAGTTCGCCATGGCTCGCCTCCATGCGGGGGGATCGAGATTTACCCCGGATCCTGCGATCCCGGGGTAGGGCAGCACCGCCCGGGGCCTTAGATT
>JAPPNM010000072.1:0-2747 GCA_028873825.1 Gemmatimonadota bacterium
GTCCAGGGCCATTCGAAGAGCCCTGACTCGGCCAACCGGACGAATCCCATTTCCGCCATTCAGCATCTCCCCTGGCGCATGCTCATGATCCGACCTCGAAACCAAAGGTGTTCTCGTCGATCTTGAGGTCGCGGGCGTTGGCCTTCACGACTTCGACGACATCCTTCGGATAGCCGTTGTCCCCGGCCTGCCCTTCGAGATCGAGGGTCACGCGGACGTTGGACCCCGGTGAGCGGGTGAGTTCGACGAGCAGCGCGTCCATGATCCGGGGTACCAAGAGTCCGGCCCGGTCCGGCTCAACCGGAATACTGGCAAAGAACCGGGTCGGCGGCGACTCTGTTCGCTCCTCAGCCGGTTCGTCCGGCTTCTCACGAAGGCGTCTTCCTTGTCGAGGGGGCTCTCCGGCTTCGGCGGGCTAGTCCCAGGCTTGCGATAGCTTGGCATGGCGGTCGGGCGGAATCGTCTGGGGGTGTGCGGAGGAAGGGCGAACCGGAACGATAATGGGGAGCGCGAGTCCCGGTCAAACTGCGATTCGGCGAGTCGGCGGCGGGCCGGCCGCCGCTCCGCCGACGGCTACGAGACGATGCGCCGCCCCTCGATGAGCTTCACGACCCAGAGCCCGGAGTTGAGGTCCGAGGTGAACACGTGGCCCTTGTGGATCTGGGCGCCCCACGTCATCCCCCAGTTGGGGACGGTCGTTTCGGCGTCGGTCGTCTTCAGGACGGCGATCTCCCGGCCCTGGCGGTAGAGGTCGCCGCGCAGCTCCCCGGAGATGTCGACCACGCGCAACCCGGCCTGGTAGTAGCCCACGTAGAGGCGGTCCCCCTCCACCCAGATGTTGTGCGCGCCCGCCTCGGGGACCTCGTAGCGCGCCACCTCGACGGGGTGCTCCGGGTCCTCCATGTCCAGCACGTGGATGTATCCCCGCGCCTCGATGGGGGCGTCGGCGTTCCAGTCGTCCGGGAAGATCTCGTCGCCCACGAAGAGGTAGCGACCGGCGCGCCAGGCGGTGTGGGTGTTGCCGGCCGGGTACTTGTAGCGGGAGACGAATGCGGGCTCGGTGGGGGTGCCGCCGTGCGTTCCCGCCCCCGCGTCCAGCATGACCACGCCGTCGTCCCAGTACGAAAGGTAGGCGTACCCGTCCTGGACGATGACGTCGTGGAGCGACTTGTTGTCGGAGGGGGGCAGTCCCCAGCGTCCGACCTCGTTCGGGGAGGCCGGGTCGGAGATGTCGATGATGTGGATGTCGCGGGTGCCGTTGTGCACCGCGTAGACCAGGTGGTCCTCGATCCAGACGTTGTGGACGCCACCCGGCACCGTGCGCTTGTACTCGGAGATGACGGCCGGGTGGGCCGGATCGGAGAGGTCGAGGATAACGATGCCGTTCCTGCGGTCCGACGCCCCTTCCCGGGTCAGGATGCCGATGCGGTTGCCGGGGTGGATCTTCACGTCGTTGATGCGGCGGGCGTCGAGCTGCACGGAATCGGTGAGGACCGGGCGGCCCGGATTCGTCACGTCCCACACCTTCATCCAGTCGTACATGAAGGTTCCCACGTACGCGTAGTCCCTGCCGTCGGCGCCCTCGAAGACCCAGGCGTCCCCCGAATGGTGGTCCGCCGAGGGGCCGCGCCCGACCCTGACGAGCTCCGCCTCCGCAATCCGGTTCGACACCACTGCCGACGCGACCGCGACGCGGCCCTCCCCGTACATCGCCGCGATCCGGTAGGTGCCGGGTAGCTCGGCCACGAACACGCCGTCGGCGCCGTCGGCCTCGATCTGCGCGCCGGCGCCGCCCACGCTCCACTCCGGGTAGAGGACGACCGGCCCTTCGGCGCGGAAGCGGATCACGTCGCCGGTCCGGGCCCGGACCTCGGCCGGGGTGACGACCACCTCGCCGAGGTCGCCCTCCCGCACGTTCACGGTCACGGAGGCGCGGGCCCGGCCTGACGACACGACAACGCTCGCCTCCCCCGCCCCGCGGGCGTAGACGCGCCCGGCGCCGTCCACTCCCGCCACGGATTCGTCGCTCGACGAGAAGACCAGCGCCGGTTCGCGAACGGGCTCGCCGCCGGCCGCCGCGGCTCTGACCAGGATGGGAGCGCCGGTGCCGGCGATCAGCGTGGACTGCGGCAGGGACGCCTTCAGGACGGCGACGGGCAGCGCGCGCACGACCACCCTCGCGAACGCCATGACGTTGCCCGTCCGCGCCGCGATTCGGGCCTCGCCCGGCGAAACCCCGGTCACCCGGCCCGACTGGTCCACCGCGGCGACCTCGGTGTTCGTCGCGATCCACCGCACGGGGGCGTCCGGGAGCACGGTTCCGTCCTCGTGGCGGACGGTGGCCGTGACGGTGACGGTCTCGCCCGCGTCGACGGTAACGCTGCTCGGGCCCAGATCGATCCGGTCGGGTCCGAAAAGCGTTGCGGCCAGCAGGAACAGGATTGTGGGCGCGGTCATCGGGGGGACTCTCCTTGGGGGCGTGGGGGTCGACGGCGGTGCGGGCGCGCCGGCGTGCCGGTCCGTGCACGTTCTGCGGGCGGCCACCCGAAAGATACGGCGACCGGGGGACGGCCGTCACGGCCAACAGTCCGTGGGTGAACCGCGTGAGTCGGGGGTTTGTCCACGGGCTGCCGAACGCGCAGCCGCCCTTGTCGGGGTGGCCCGCCGCGTCGATCTTCCGTCTCCGGTATTCGGTCCCCGTAGCTCAGGTGGATAGAGCGACTGCCTCCTAAGCAGTAGGCCCCAGG
>JAPPNM010000072.1:2757-3408 GCA_028873825.1 Gemmatimonadota bacterium
AGTCCGTGGATAAAGCCGCCCGAGCACCGAGAGCGGCGAGGCGCCGGGCCGGCATGTGGTTGTAGATTCGCATCTTGTTGCGGTGAATGTGTTTGCATGTTCGACAGCCCGGATTCCCGCTGATTGACTCCCGCGGCTCTCGATTTCAGCCGCGAGCCCGGCGGCGGTCTTCCAGAGCCTTCCGAAGCTGGTCCTCGTCGGCAGAGTACCTGAAGGGCGAATCAAGGCAAGAAATCGCGTAAAGTCAACCCGGACTGCACGATCTGCGTTTCGTGCAGTTGCACCCTGCCTTCTCCCGTCGTGCCGGAATGACCGGGAAATCGCCATCGAATGGCGGGAATCCGCGCCCTCCGACAGCGAGACGCGGATACCGATGTCCTCTTGCAGGGATCACGCTGCGAAGGCGGTTCTCGCCTTGGCTCGCACCTCACGGTCTCTTAGTCGGGGTCGCGGTCCATGTCGGTTCGATCCCGATTCGGCTCCACGTTCGGTCACCTGCGTGATCAGCGCTTGATCGGGTAGACCTCGATCAGAGTTTCGTCATGGGCGCCCTTTGCCTGGACGAGTACCCGGTCCTCCGAAATATCCAGAACGTTCAGGCGCACGGGCATCGTGATCCGCTTCTTCCGCTCCCACGCTTCGCTGAAACCG